>NZ_JADBSZ010000227.1:0-4435 GCF_020246425.1 Microcystis sp. M079S1 | reverse complement strand
TAGGAATGACCATTTACTCTGGCGGCAATGACAGCGTTGATGTAGCTGAAAATTTGGTCGAGTTCGCCAATCGCTTCTAGCTCAAGGACTTCCTCCGGGGTGAGATCATCAGCTTTTTTCTTGTCAAGAAGCGTCTGCATCTGATCGCCCAGTTCATCTGTAAATTTGAATAGGGTGAGATTATTAATCTGTTGTACCCGCAATCCTTTGGGAATCAGGCTAGAGGGTTTGACAAGAACGCTCATGGTTGTAGCTGAACGTAAAGATTTTTCGATCCTAACAAATAGTTCCCGTGAAATATCGGCAATAGATTAACAAAAAGGCACTCAGCGTCCTTGTGTTTAGCCTCTTCTAGGAGGAAATAGCTAGATCGCCGCTAGGGTAGGGGTGGGGTTTTCCCGCTAGGACAATCCCCACCCCTACGTTAGGGGCATTATCCGAGAAATATTGTAGCGGACGGATGTTGTTTGGGTATGTTTCCATTCAGAGGCTTCACTAATTGGAAGTAAAAAAATTGTAGGGTTAATTCATGAATTAACCCTACACATTGTTTCCATTCACACGCTTCACGAATTAGAAGCAAGCTCGCCTGGGAATTTTTTTTAATTGACTCGATCGACGTTTTCATTATATGTGTTGTCGCAGCCAGGTAACTTTCGTTTTTCCATCCAGACGCTTCACGAATTGGAAGCAAGTTGAAGCGACGACACGCAATCAAACTTTGACCTTCGAGGTGTTTCCATTCATACGCTTCACGAATTGGAAGCAAGTATAGCCCAGAATTTCAACGGACTTAGCCAACAAATGAGTGGTTTCCATTCATACGCTTCACGAATTGGAAGCAAGACTAGCTTGGCAAAACTAAGCTGTGCAAGGATTGTACAGCAATTTTTCGTGGGATACTGAAAAATAAGCCATAATTAATAATAATTTTCAATAGTCACCTCGGTCATGAGGCTCAAAGCCTTACTGGACAAGGCATCGACGCACCTCAACGAAAACTCTAGATTTTCAGCCATTGTGTCTAACCCGCGAAAAATGTTGATAACTGATAACTGATAACTGTTCCTATGGACTAATACCCGCAGATTTAAAGGCCTTGTCCATTAAAATTACATGGGTACTGCTTTCCTGTCCCTGGTTGGCAGCACGACGCTGAATATAACTGCCGTCGGATTGTAATTCCCATGCTTGCCGGTTATCTGACAACATGATGCCGAGAATTTCTTCCAGTTCCTTGGCGATCGCTGGTTCATCGATGGGTGTCACTGCTTCCACGCGACGAGTCAGGTTCCGCGTCATCCAATCGGCGCTACCAATATAAACCTCCTCCTGACCACCATTGTAGAAGTAAAAAATGCGGGAATGTTCCAAAAAGCGGCCGATAATGCTAATTACTCGGATATTTTCGCTCACTTCCGGCAATCCGGGCCGTAAACAACAGATCCCACGAATAATTAAGTCAATCTGCACGCCAGCACGAGAAGCGGCGTATAAGGCTTCTATAATCGGTTTATCGACAATAGAGTTCATTTTTGCGACAATGCGCCCCGTACCGCCATTTTTACAGTTTTTGGCCTCGCGCTCGATCATTGCTAACATCCGTTTTCGCAAACTCACCGGAGCAATTAAAAGTTTGCGATAGGATTGCTGACGGGAGTATCCGGTCAGAAAGTTAAATAAATCAGTGATATCTGCCCCCAAATCCTCGCGACAGCTAAGTAAACCCAAATCAGTGTATAATTTAGCCGTTTTTGGGTTATAATTACCCGTGCCAATATGGAAATAACGACGGATTTTATCCCCTTCTTTTCTGACCACGAGAACCACTTTCGTATGGGTTTTTAGACCAACTAAGCCATAAACAACGTGAACTCCGGCTTGTTCGAGCTTTTTCGCCCAAGTAATGTTATTTTCCTCATCAAAGCGGGCTTTTAGTTCCACTAACGCCGCTACCTGTTTACCATTTTCCGCCGCCGCAATCAGGGAATTGACAATCGGGGAATCTCCGGAAGTACGATACAAAGTCATTTTAATCGCTAAAACATGGGCATCATGGGCAGCCTGGGCGATAAACTGTTGTACTGAGGCACTAAAGGAATGGTAAGGGTGATGAACGAGAATATCGTTATTGCGAATTAAAGTAAAAATATCTTCGCCATCCTGTTCTAGGATCCCGTCTTCGTTACCGTCAACTATTTCTCGCAATCCCTGTAAAACCGGTGGGGTGACAGGATTCCAAGGCGGATCTTTCAGTTCGGGACAGGGTAAAGACATAAAATAAAATAAATCTTTGTGTCCCAGCAGTCCATCCACATCGTAAACATCGATCTCCTCAAGTCCGAGATCGCGCATGATCCGGTTTTTAATATTGCTAGGGGTAGAACTGTGAATTTCCAGACGTACTGCCGATTTACCGATGCGGCGCTTGCGTACTTCTTCCTCGATCGCTAATAATAAATCATCGGCCTCATCTTCTTCGACGGAGATATCGGCGTTGCGCGTCACCCGAAAAGGATAACATTCTTGAATGATCATGCTGGGGAAAAGTGCCTCTAAATTGTGCATTACCACCTGTTCAAGGGGTACTCCCGTCCAAATCGAAGCTTTTCCGTCTTGGTGGCGTAATTCCTTGGGTAATGCCAGAAAACGGGGGAAAACCTGCGGTACTTTCACCCTGGCAAATAGTTCTTTATCGGTGTCGGGATCGCGAACGACTACGGCTAAATTGAGACTAAGATTAGAAATATAGGGAAAAGGATGACTAGGATCCACCGCTAGAGGAGTTAAAACGGGGAAAATATTTTGTTCAAAGTAATCATGGAGATAATTGCGCTGTTCTTGATGTAAATCCACATAGTTAATCAGATGAATTCCCTGTTCTACTAACAGGTTTTTCAGGGTGTGTTCAAAAAGATGATCCTGCTGTTGCACAAGGGGACGCAGACGTTTACTTATCTCGGTTAGCTGTTCCGAGGCAGTCCGGCCATCGGCACTTAAAACGGCTACATTTGCCTCTACCTGTTGTTTAAGAACTGCCACCCGTACCATAAAAAATTCGTCGAGATTGGCACAAAAAATAGCGGTAAATTTTAATCTTTCTAGTAGGGGAGTCCGAGGATCAAGTGCCTCATAAAGCACGCGATGATTAAATTCTAACCAGCTTAATTCTCGGTTAAAGTAATATTGCGAATCTTTAAGATCGATTTCGGAAGTTACGCTAGGAGCTTTAGCCATAGAGTCTAATACCTAAATAATAGATTAAACAGTTAGTAAGAAGCCACTTCAGCCTAAATTTGACTATTTTGGGCGTTTTTTTAGGCTACACTGCCCCAGATTAACCAAAGTTACCCCGATTATCTTGGATGCTAATCCTACTGATTCTAGCCTGACTGGGGAAAAAATCAATTTATTAAAAGGTTAAGAAATCAATCCCGACAGATCAAGGTTAAATTAATCTTTCAGTGAAATTAGAGTGCCAGGAAGAACAATAGGCATAATTTGCTGAGAATATCGTCTTTAAAGCCTTGCTTTGATTATAACACAAAGTCGAGCCGATTTGTTAAATATATCATCTCAAACTTAAGGCAATAAGCCAAATCAGAATATTTGATAAGGATGATGATTAGATTGCCAATTGACCATTAGTTGATATGTTTGTGTTTGATAAAAATAAGATAACTCATAAGCTAATCTTAAGTCTCTTTCCAAGTCTTCTTTTTTAACATCAGTAGCATTCCATGTACCGAAAACTTTACAGAGTGCGTCCGATAAATCCTGTTTAATTTGCTGTTTGTCTAAGGACAGTTTCTGAGAATGATTTTTGATACTTATAATTAATTCGTCAATATTGATTGACAGCTTCTCTTTGTCAATAAACTTAAGTGGGTGGGTGGAATTAAATATAAAATGAACGTAGGTTGGGTTGAAGCATGAAACCCAACGCCCGATTATGTTATGCTACCGCTAACCCATCCTACAAATAATTGTGCCTCCCTACTTACCAAACTTTAATCCTTAAAACTTTAAATCCAACTTATTTTTCTTAAAGTCCAGAAAACGGGTTTCTCCGAGAAACCCGTTTTCTAGGTGACTTAATGCTTCTTTCCAGGGTTCATCATAATTGGCGGTTGTTGGGTTCATTTGAGTTGTCTGCTTACTCCTAGGGGGTGAAGCGCAATAGCGTAACGCACCGATTTAATAATAGAGTTGGTGCGTTACGGCGGCTTGTTAATTTTGGTTTTTTGACGGAATTGATAGCCGCCTAACGCACCCTACGCCTACTTAATTAAACAAAGAAATTACCCACTGGAATGTTCCCTAAAGCTGGTAAAGTGCCAGTAAATCCGGTGATATTTATTAATAAATCATTGCTGGATTGGAAGCCAGCCGCGCTATCATTAATAACGAGGTAAGTTCCAGCTATCGCACCGCT
>NZ_JADBSZ010000226.1:0-2666 GCF_020246425.1 Microcystis sp. M079S1 | reverse complement strand
TTCCCAAATGCGTTTAACCGCTATGGGATAGAGAGGTGCGTAGTTCACCCAAGGAGAATCAATCTCTCGAAGTAAAAGTGAAGGGAATTTCTGAAATGGAATTCAGTCTGTCTATATTTGACTATACTTTTACTAACTATTACTTGATGAAAACTTATCTGTTCGCTTTTCAGTTGTCAGTAAGCTGACATGACCCCAACGTTAGTAACGAATATAGCGTTTCCTGTTCGCAAGAGGCACTGTCGATGGTGAAAAGTTTAATCAGCAAAGGTTTAACTGTGCCACACAGGTGTGAGAAACGTTATGTACGGGACAACCAATCCAAAATACCGTTCAATCAAAGACAGAATTTGCTTGTTCCTGTGAGTGCCGCTTTCACCCCTAAACGTTTACGATGATGAACAGTAAAGAGTACAGGTCAAACCAATGAAAAGACTGCTCGGGATTGTCATCTTGATAATAGCTTGGGGAGGCTTTATCTTTGCCGACCCAGCCCTCGCCTTAGATGTAGAGGTAGGTCAGCAAGTACAGCTTAAAGCCACAAATCCTCAAGGTGTTCCTTTGCACGAAAATCCTTTTCCGAGTTTAAAGGGAAGATTACCCGATGGTGTAACGGCCACAGTGACCGAAACCGATAGGGAAAAGCATTGGCTAAAAGTACAAATCCTCTCCCAACAAGGTTGGATTATAGAAAAATATGTCGCTCAAGTTTTGGAAGATTCGGTTAACCCCCCTCCGAATCCTCCTATAAACGGGTTGCAATTAGCCACCTATAACGTAGAATCACCAAACTTTAACCCCAGAGACACCACCCCCGACAAAGTAGCCGAGGAAATTACAAAGCATCCAGAGGTCATTCTTTGGGGTCTTGAAGAGGTGATGAATCAGGAAGATCTCGATCAGTTCACTCAAGCTATGGGTTCAAATTTTACCTCGGTCTTGGGAGAAACGGGCGGTCAAGATAGATTAGCGATCGCTTACGATCAAAGTCAGTTAGAATTAGTGGGTTCTATCAATAATTTATCGGGTTCTGGAGGGTCAAGAAATCCACTTGTGGGTCAATTTAAACTTCTCGCGGACGGGACTGAATTTTTATTTATGGTCAACCATTTCAACCGTCGTGAAGAGGAAAGAAGAAACCAACAGGCTGATTTCGTCAGAAATTGGAGCAATCAGCAAAGTTTACCGACGATTATAGTGGGAGACTTTAACTTCGATTTTGATCTCAATGAACGAAGAGGTAATACGGCCTTTGATAAGCTCAATCGAGACAACATATTAAAGTGGATTCAACCGGATTGTTTAGCTTCTAATAATTGTCTATCCACGCAATGTAATCCAAATTTTAACGGTATCTTAGATGCTGTTTTTGTCGGTGGAACTGCCAAAAATTGGTCGGCGAGTTCTTCTATAGTTCCTTTTGACTGCTCGAAAGATGCCACGGGATTCCCCGATCATCGTATCGTCAAGGCCGAATTAAAAATCTCTTAGCCGACGACATTCGGGAATTATCGAGCGAATTTGCTTGTTTAACGTTTCACCATGTACAAAAAAAGGTCGGGGCAAGCTAATGTTTGCCCCGACCTTTCTTGTCATAATTAGTGGATTAGAACTTATACCAATTCTCCAAAGTCTGACTACAGAAGCTTAATCTCCCTAAATCGCCCTTAAAAAGGGGGACTTAAATTCGATGTGTAGTTTTCATTTAGAGAAATGGTATTAACCATTGATAGCGGGAGCGGTCATAACCACAGGAGCCTGTTCGCCACTAGCTAAGTCTAAGGGTAAATGGATTATTTAAATCCTTTTATAACCCCCTATTATTCGAGTTCTTGAGGTTCAATAACCAACTTAATTCCCTGAATAATTAATTTGATTTTTTCCTGAGAAAGTCTTCCGATAGACTCCGTTAAAAGACGCTTATCAACCGTGAAAACCTGTGAAACATTAACAACACTGGATTCAGGTAAATTCCCTTCACCCTCATTCAATAAAACATTACCAATAGCTTTTGCTCGTCTCAAATTGGTTGTTAATGGACACACAATAACCGTCCCAATTTGTGAATGATTCAGAGCATCATTTTGCACCACAACACAAGGACGAAGATAAGCAGGTTCAGAACCTTGTGGTTCTCCTAAATCAATCCAATAAATCTCTCCTTGAAAAATCGTCATATTTACTCGGATAATTGGCGTTGATGATGCCGTATTCGCTCTAACATTAAAGTTTCTGATTCGTCCAATCCATCACTATAAGCGTCATTCCAACTATCTATTAATCGTTGTTTAGTTGTTTGTTGATTATTCAATCCTAATTGTTGATGTAACTGCTCCAATAACCATTTTTTATCTTCAAGAGAACAGTCTCGTAACTTTTGTTCCAGTTCAATTATCAGAGAAGATAACATAAAATTGATTCCATTTAACATTGAGCTATATCATAATTCTAACAACAAAAAAGCACCCCCTCGCGGGAGTGCCTTTTCGTTCAGACTAGGAATTAACCATTGATAGCGGGAGCGGTCAGAGCTACAGGAGCCTGTTCACCACTAGCCAAGTCTAAGGGGAAGTTGTGAGCGTTGCGCTCGTGCATTACTTCCATACCGATACCAGCGCGGTTTAACACATCGGCCCAAGTACCGATTACACGACCTTGAGAATCGA
>NZ_JADBSZ010000225.1:0-7932 GCF_020246425.1 Microcystis sp. M079S1 | reverse complement strand
GTGGTCGAGGGAATCAACAATAAACTTAAACTAATAAAACGGAGAGGCTATGGCTTTAGAAACTTTCGGAATTTTTGGGTTAGAAGTATGTTATCTTGGCATCTTGTCTGTTGATTTAGCATAAAGGGTAACGAAGAGCCGTTTTTTTCAAGGTCTGGGCGAAGGTTTCTCCGGCTAAATAACCTGCTTGTAAACTGCTTTCTGTGGGGCTAAAACGCACGCGCAAGGATTCAAAACCGAGGCGATAATTAGCATCTTTGAGTTTAGTTTCAATTAAATCTACAGCTTCCCCACTCCAACCGTAGGAACCAAAAACCCCGGCTAATTTAGTTTTTGCTGCCGTGGAAAGAACGATTCCTAAAGCGGTTTGGATCTGGGTAGGAGCGTGACCGGCTAAGGTGGGAGAACCGATAATAAATCCGTCACAATTTTCGATCGCTTGACCAATTTCGGCGGGGGTGGCAAACTCACAATTGATTGATTCTACGGCCAGATCATTTTCTAATAATCCTCGTTCGATCGAGCGGGCCAGGGTGGCAGTATTTCCGTAGGCAGAAGCATATAATAAAGCCACTTGTAGAGGTCGAGTTTTTTGTTCTTGACACCAATAACGATAATCGTGGGCAAGACGACTAAGACTATAACGAATTATCGGACCGTGGGCGGGTGCATAATATTGGGCGGGAAATTCTTTAATTTTGTCGAGGGCTGTTTCTACCGGTTTGGATTGCACGGCATGGAGACAATCAAAATAATAACGACGATCTGCGTCTAATTGTTTCCAATTTTTATCCCAAAGAGCGTCACTGCACAGATGCACACTAAAGAATTTATCGCTGTATAAAATTTGGGTTTTTTGGTCAAAAGTGCAGATACCATCAGGCCAGCGCGGCGTAGGGACATTAATAAAACTTAGTTGATGACCTTGCCCTAAATCAAGGATTTCATCGGTTCGTATGCCCAAAATTTGTGCATCGGGCAAGGCATTTTTAAGGGTATTGACGGCAGATTTAGAACAGAAGATGGTGATTTGATGGGTTTCGGATAATAATGCCTTTAAAGTGACGATACGATTGGGATTAACGTGACTGAGAATCAGATGATCGAGACGATGTAAGGAGATATATTGACGAATTTCTTCTAAATAAATTTCGGTGAAGGATTCTCCAGGAGGATCGATTAAGGCAGTTTTATCGCCACAGATAAGATAGGAATTAGCGGTGGTTCCCCGTTGACGAGCATATTCTATTTCAAATTTTAATCTGTCCCAAGTACGGGAGCAAAAAACCCAAGTTTGATCGGCAATTTCGGCGGTTTGAACATCGCGGGAGCGATTATTAATAGCAGGATTGGGAATTAAGGTATTAGTGGTCATAATTGTTAAGTTGGGTGTTAGTTGTTGGGTGTGGGGTGTGGGGTGTGGGGTGTGGGGTGTGGGGTGTGGGGTGTGGGGTGTGGGGTGTTGGGGAAGTAGGGTTTTAGGGGAAATTACTCTATCTCCCCATTACCCTATTACCCCATTTTCCTATCCCCTTCTCACTGATAACTGATAACTGATAACTGATAACTGATAACTGATAACTGATAACTGACTAAATTTTGCTGTTTATTTCAGTTAATTCTTTAACTAAATGTTGACGATAACGTTCAGAAACTTTTTGTTCAGGATCGATACCTTCAAAGGTGGGAGGAAGCCAAACTCTTAACACCATTAATGTACCGAGAACTATTAGAAAAGCACAGGCAGCTAATACTTGTGTCCAATTAGTTTCTAGGACTCCTCTGACAATTAATTCTCGCAAAACCGAGACGATAGAAACTTCCACGGCAACACCGATAGAAACTCGTTTTTCTTGCAAATAAATAATCAACAATCGGAACAATTCTACTAGAATTAAGAGGAATAAAATATCGGCGGTAATAATCCGAAATTGAATCGGTGGCAGCAGAGACATAAACATTTCTCTGACTTCTAACACCATGAAGCTAAATAAACCGATACAGAGAGAAATGACGATTAAATCTTGAATTGTTTCTAAGACTTGCACTACTCGCACCATCATTGGGGAAGGTTTTTTAATTGGTTCGTACATTTTAAGCTAAACGGCTTTTACTTCGGATCACCGATATAGACTCCAAAAGGGTTATAGCTATTGGATCATGCAGGTTAAGCGCCGTTTAGCTTATTTCTCCTAAGATTGATAGAATTGGGTGTTAGCTGTTGGGGGGATTTTTCAGTGAGCAGTAACCAGTAACCAGTAATCGGTGAACTGATAACTGATAACTGATAACTGATAACTGATAACTGATAACTGTTAATAATGGTTGCCAACTTTGCGATGATGGACAGCAGTTAAGACATCTAAACGGGCAACTCGTCCGGTATTAACGGTACAATAAACTACCCAATGATCGCCGCAATCTAAACGACTGGTGACTTCACATTCTATGTAAGCTAAGGCATCCGCTAAAATTGGTGATCCATTATTGGCAGTATAGGTTTTAATGCCTTCAAAACGATTGGCACCGGGAGAGAAACGCTTGAGGAAATGTTTCATTAATTTCTGGTAATTATCCTCAGCTAAAACATTTAAAACAAAGGTATCGCTAGGCTGTAAAAAGGATACCATTGCCCGATCTTTGGCCACTGCAATCGCCACACCTAAAGGATTTAAACTTGCTTGTGTCACCCAAGAGGCAATCATGGCACTAGATAAATCGGCTTTTTGGGAAGTAATTAGATACAATCCGGTACTAATACGGCCTAAAGCTCTTTCTAAGTCGTTGTTAATCGATTTAATTTGTTTAATCGTTTTTTCTCGGCTTAACCATTGGCCGAGGTCGGTTCCTGCTTCATCGGCAATAAAATCGAGGGATTGATTGGGATTATCTTTAACTAAAAGAGGAGGAAAAGCTTCGATCGCGACCATTTCCTGTAATTTATTTCTCAAGGGAAAAATTGGTTCATCTTCCCCACCTCCTGACTCAAATAATCCTACCGCTTGTTTGCCATTAACTGCAGCAAGAATTGTGCTTAAAATCGTCTGGTTAGTCAGGGAAGATTGGGGAGGCATTCCGATGACAACTCCCTTAGACTGATTGATTAATTCTCTGACTTCGTGGGGATCAGCATTATTCATATCGACTAATTCTGTCACCACATCAGTTTTAGTCAAACCCTGACTAATCATAGTAGCTAAATGTTCGCTTTGTCCGTAATCTTGGGTAAAAAATACAGCCACTAAAGTATCGGCAGAAGTTTGTTCTTGACTCCAAGTTTGATAGCGTCCCACCCAATCAGAAATATGGTGTTTTAATAGGGGACCGTGACCGGTGGCAATGAGATTAATCTCAAATTTCTCGATTCTTTTAATCGCCCCTAAAACCGAACGAGCATTCGGTCGCATCAGACAGTCATAATAGGTTTGAAAATCGGCTTCTAGCAGGTCTTTTTCTCGATCGTAGGTTTGATCATCACAAAAGTGCATTCCGAAGGCATCACAGGTAAAAAGGGTGGCAGTTTTAGCATCAAAAGTGAAGATAGTATCAGGCCAATGAAGATTAGGGGCTGCAACAAATTCTAAGACATGGCCATTACCTAAATCTAAAGTATCACCACTTTTAATGATTAACTGTTTAAAGGGTCTGTGTACCATGTTTTCCAGGAATTGCATGGCAACTTTTGCCCCAACCACGGTAACTTCTGGGACTAATTCCAAAACTTCTTTGACTAAACCACTGTGGTCGGGTTCAGTGTGACTGATAATTAAATAATCAAGATGATTGATGTTGATTAGTTTAGTTAATTCCTCCAGATAAAGGCGATCGAATTTGCGGTGAGATGTATCAATTAGGGCGGTTTTTTCCCCTTGAATAACAAAAGAGTTATAAGTCGTACCGTTTTCTAAACCAAATTCGATATCAAAACGATCGCGATCCCAATCCAAACAGCGCAAGGTAAAAGTATTTTCGGCGATTTCTTGGATTTGTGTGGTTAAACGGCTGGTTTTAGCGGGTTTTGGGGTGATTAAAGCAACCATAATTTCTATCTCCCACAGGATTTGATTCGGAACTGCATTTGCTTAATTCCTATGGTGACTTGCTTTCAGCGATTTGTAAAATACCAATTACTCAAGTAAATGATTAGTTAGATTTATATAACCTTTTCTCTATGGTTACGGATATTAATTTGAGTGCCAGCCTTGCCGAATCAATACCTGAATACTGATTGTGCATCCTATCCACCGGTTGGCTTAGTCCTCGCCTTCACATATACACTTTTGCATATTTGTCAAGGTTTTTACACAATTCTTAATATTTATCTCGTTTTTGCTCTCTCGCTCTCCTCGGTTTTCTCGACCGAATCGCTAAAATGATTAGGGGTGTTGTGTTGCCGATGTCAGTCTATGAGTGAACCTTTGACATACTCCACGCCGTTTACGACGTGGATTCTTCTCGCATCACTGCTGAGAATTTCTGGCTCAACGAGTCCACTTGAATTAGATTCCTGGCGAAATCCAACCCAGAGGTGGTTCTCTCCTCAGACTTTCGCGACCTTACAGAAGCCTGTTCTCGGGGTCCCCTACGATACAGTTCAAAACCTCTAATAAAATACTTGGTTTCTCTGGTACTTGACGCTTAGAGCTTTTACCTATAGGAGCATTCCCCTAGAGAACCCCATAACTCTGGTTTTCAAGGTGCGTTCATCGGTTGATGACTGGGTTTTTTAAGCGGTTGCTTACCCGGCCCCCTATTCTTAATATTATACATCATATAAAGTCGCCCTAAAAGGGCGAGGCTTTAAACCCAATTTTTCGGTAACCCTTGAGGATATTTACCAGCTATTCCGCGCTGGTGAAACGTTTTTTTGTCTTAAAGTCCAGAAAACGGGTTTCTCCGAGAAACCCGTTTTCTGGAAAAACGCTTCAAAATATTCGCTTAATGCTTCTTGCCAGGGTTCATCATAATTGGCGGTTGTTGGGTTCATTTGAGTTGTCTGCTTACTCCTAGGGTGTGAAGCGCGATAGCGTAACGCACCGATTTAATAATAGAGTTGGTGCGTTACGGCGGATTGTTAATTTTGGTTTTTTGACGGAATTGATAGTCGCAAACACGCACCCTACACCTACTTAATTAGGGTTGGCTGAAAAAGTTTTTCCTGGGGGCGGGGTGTGGGGTGTAGGGTGTGGGGTGTAGGGTTTTACCGATTTTCAGGTGGTCAATTACCTAATTTTCAGGGAAAAAGTCCCTGAATTTTCCCCCCGATCACTCCCAGGGCCGGTACTTTTTGATTTCCAAAAAGTCTAAAGATATTATCCAACAAGGTTTTTAGATTTATTCAGCAAGCCCTAATTAAACAAAGAAATTACTCACTGGAATGCTCCCTAAAGCTGGTAAAGTACCGGTAAATCCGGTGATATTTATTAATAAATCATTGCTGGATTGGAAGCCAGCCGTGCTATCATTAATCGGAAACCGCAATGAGTCCTGTGGGGCAACAAATGACGGTGATTCGCAGTTAGAAAAAGGCGATCGCCGCCAACTCCCAGAGGAAATGGTTTGTCAAACCAGCAAGGGACGATTAAGCAATAAAATTAAACGCCAAAATCCCATCATTAAAATCGTTATCGCTGATATTGGGTAAGTTACCCGGTAAATCCTCAAAGCCAAAGATATTATTCCCCCTTGACCGTAAATGTTCCGCCCCATCAGGATTTGCCGCCCCAAAGGAGAAATAGGCCACCTCATGGGTCCTATAGTTTTCTAGGGTAGCCGCCACGTTATCGGGATTCTTGGTCAAAAATGCCTGAATACTCCCTTGCAGACTTTCTCCCAGATTGCCCCCATTGGCAATCACAAAGGGTGCGTAGCGTCGCCCCCCTTCCAACAACACATCCCCAAATTCAGCGGCGGTGGTGCTTTGGTTTGCCCCTTCCCCACTGGCCCGCAAAATGAAGTTATTCACTGCTTGACTTAAGGCGCTACGGGCATAACCCGCTTGACCCGGTTGAATTAACTCTGTCACGTTGCCATCTCCATCTAAATCGAGGCTGTCAAAAACGGCTCCGTTGTCATCCGCCACTGGATAGAGACCGACAACGTTATTGAAGAAAGCTCCCGTCTGTTTAAGTCCTTCCTCAATGGCTTTGACCTGTATGCTACCGGGCAAGTCACTGAAGTTGAAAACCAGAGAACCTTGTCCATTACCCGTATTGTTAAATTGGAGGGTTTGGGGATTAACGGCTTGGTCGGGTAGATTGGTAATTTCTAGGGTGAAATTAACCGTTGCGTCTGGCGTGGCATTGGGAGCCGGGTTGAGGGTAGTATCCGTCACCGCCACCGTCAGATTATAGAGGGATTGGGCTTCAAAATCAGCCTTACCGATGAAGAATAATTCCCGGCCACGAATCTGGAAACTGCTCTGATCACTGCCCAGCAAAGAAAGGCTATTTGTCCCCAAGGCATCATCGCTGATCTGAATATCGGCAACTTTGACACCTTGACTGGTATCGGTATTTTCAGCGATCGCCTTGGTGCTATTAGCAAGAATTAGGGCTGTGGGAGCTTCATTGACATCGGTGATGTTTAAAGTGAAGGTTTGGGTGAGATCGGGGGTGACACCAACGGTTGTATCATCGACATTGACGGTGACTTCGTAACTATTTTGGGCTTCAAAATTAGGAGTAAAACCGACATAGAAAAGGGCTGAATTCTGAATTAAGAAGCGCTCCCTATCCCGTCCCGTGAGGAAGAGATTATTGGTTCCTAAACCATCATCTTCAATCAGGAGATCGGCGACTTTAAATTCTGGTGTGACATTGACATTTTCAGCTAACTCGGTGACAGCATTTTGGAAAATTAGGGCTGTGGGAGCTTGATTACTAGGATTTTCATTAACATCATTGACAGTAATTGTCAAGGTTTTCTCAAAACTGAGTCCCCCTTGGTCGGTGGTTTTTACCCGAATACTGTAACTATTTTTGGTTTCAAAATCGGGAGAATTATTAATCTGTAATTGATTCCCTACAATCGAGAATGCTGAGTTATCTGTATCTCCTGTTCCTGTAACTAAACTATAGGTAAAGCTATTACCACTATCGGGGTCTGTACTGGAAAATGTTCCAATTACTGTATTGGGGGCAACATTTTCATTTACTGTTGTCGCACTTAAGGCTAAATTTGTCGGAGCTTGGTTACTAGGATTTTCATTAACATCATTGACAGTAATTGTCAAGGTTTTCTCAAAACTTAGTCCCCCTTGGTCGGTGGTTTTTACCCGAATACTGTAACTATTCTTGGTTTCAAAATCTGGGGAATTATTAATCTGTAATTGATTCCCCACAATCGAGAAAGCTGAGTTATCTGTATCTCCTGTTCCTGCTATTAAACTATAGGTAAAGGTATTGCCAGTATCGGGGTCTGTGCTAGAAAATGTTCCAATCACTGTATTGGGGGCAACATTTTCATTTACTGTTGTCGCACTTAAGGCTAAATTTGTCGGAGCTTGGTTACTAGGATTTTCATTAACATCATTTACCGCAATTGTCAAGGTTTTCTCAAAACTTAGTCCCCCTTGGTCGGTGGTTTTTACCCGAATACTGTAACTATTCTTGGTTTCAAAATCTGGGGAATTATTAATCTGTAATTGATTCCCTACAATCGAGAATGCTGTATTATCTGTATCTCCTGTCCCTGCAACTAAGCTATAGGTAAAGGTATTGCCAGTATCGGGGTCTGTGCTAGAAAATGTTCCAATCACTGTGTTAACAGGAACATTTTCATTTACTGTGGGGTAATGATTCGGTAGTAGTGGCGTAGCTCTCTTGCTTACCTGGTATGAATTGTGTAAAATATTTATTAATAAAAATAATTGGAACCCGATCAGTCTTTAAACCTCTAGCTTGATCATGACTTTTCTGATAAATATCTTTT
>NZ_JADBSZ010000224.1:0-21843 GCF_020246425.1 Microcystis sp. M079S1 | reverse complement strand
GTGTCAGTCTGTAGAGCGACCATAAGACCAGAACAGAGTAAATCTGTTAAGGCAGGTGCGGAACCCCGCAAGGGAAAGAAGCAGAAACCTAAATCGTGAGGTTTGGGAATCACCGTCCGTTTACGGCGGTGAGGATGTCAAAGAACGTCAGCGTCAAAAAGTTTTAGGTTTGGCGAAAAAATTTTCCCCGATCTCTTATCTGTACTATCACACTTTCTTGATCTATTTCGATCGTCTCCCCAGTAATAGATCCTAACCGCTAACAGTCCGAAAAAGAACAATCTGGCCGATCTTCTTAAGTGTAACTGCCAAAATAAGGATAATTCTGATGCTGATAGCTAAAATAACTGATATTAGTCAGTTTAGCTCATAATGCTGGTCAAGGCGATAGATAAAAAGTGAAGGACGGGGAAATAGTCAGAATTTTCCGGGATGCCAAAGATCAAGCAGTGTCATCGGGGAATCTTCCCTTTTAACGCTAGATATTTTCAGGAATTACTAGAGACAAAAAAAATTAAAGTTCCTCAACTGCTCCCAGAACAGTTAAGCTTATTTTAGTCTCTATAATTGCTTTTATGGCTCATTTGACTTCTGAAAGACTCAATTTAACCACAAAAATCGCCTATGGTGCGGGGGATTTGGGACCGGCTATCACTGCCAATATCTCGGTATTTTACCTGCTATTTTTCCTGACTGATGTGGCAGGATTACCAGCAGGATTAGCTGGTAGTGTGCTGATGGTGGTGAGAATTTTCGACGCTATTAACGATCCGATCATTGGCATGTGGAGCGATCGAACTCGTACTATTTGGGGTCGTCGCTTACCATGGATGTTATTGGGGTCGATTCCCTTCGGAATTAGCTATTTTTTACTGTGGTTAATCCCGACTAATAACCAATTATGGCTATTTTTATATTATATTTTTATTGGTATTATCTTTAATTTAACCTATACAGTAGTCAATCTTCCCTACCAGGCACTCACCCCTGAATTAACTTATGATTATAATGAGAGAACCCGCTTAAATAGTTTTCGTTTTGCCTTTTCCATCGGGGGCAGCATTCTCTCATTAATTCTCTATATTATCGTCTCATCGTCCTATGCCAACGATCTCCATCAAGCTTTTTTATTGTTAGGTGTAGTTTGTGCTTTAATGTCGATTATAGCAGTTATTTGGTGCGCTTTAGCTTTACAAGAACGAGGAGCAAAAGCGATTCTCAATTCTCCCCAGAAAAAAGTTTTGGCAATTGCTTTTATAGTTATCGGTGCGCTTTCCTTGGTCTATGGACTAGGAAAAATTGGGGTGAATCCCAGAGACTTTATCGCTATTTCCACAATTTTATTAGGAATAGAAGGGATAGTTTCGGGGTTAACCCTTTACTATGGCAAAACTGAAAATCATCTCAAGGATAGCGCGGCAATTAAACAGAGAGAAGCGGATAATAATACCGAAACTATTCCCCTGAAAGAACAATTTAAAATAGTTTTTGGTAATCGTCCCTTTTTATACGTTATTGGCATCTATCTTTGTGCTTGGTTAGGAGTACAATTAACCGCCTCGATTTTGGTTTACTACGTCGTCAGCTACATGAGACTATCGGAAGCAGAATCGGGTTTAGTCGCTTTGGCAGTACAGGGAACAGCTTTAGTGATGTTATTTTTCTGGCAAGCAGTTAGTCAGAAATTAGACAAAAAGATAGTCTATTTTTTAGGGATGACATTCTGGATTATTGCCCAAATTGGTTTATTTTTGCTCCAACCAGGAGAAATAACTTTAATGTATGCTTTGGCAGTTTTGGCGGGATTTGGCGTATCTGTGGCCTATTTAATTCCTTGGTCAATGGTTCCCGATGTGATTGAATTAGACGAATTAGAAACAGGAAAACGTCGAGAAGGTATTTTTTATGCTTTCATGGTACTTTTGCAAAAAATTGGTCTAGCTTTGGGGTTATTTCTTGTCGGTATTGCTCTAGAAACATCGGGTTTTAAACCGAGAATCCCAGGAGAAGCAATTCCCCTGCAGCCAGATAGTGCTTTAATAGCAATTCGCCTAGCAATTGCTCCTTTACCGGCATTTTTTCTGATCATTAGCTTAATTCTTGCCTATTTTTATCCAATTACTCGCCAAGTTCACGCCGAAATTTTAGACCAATTAGCAACAAGAAGACAAGAGGAAAAGTAAACATCAGTTTTTTGGGAAACACTGTCAGTTGAAACCCGTAATTTTTCTTCTTCAGGTTCCCATCGTTTTGTAAATTATCAAGACAAAGTTATTGACTTATTGACTCCTGTGTGTGATGAAAACCCGAACATAAAATATCCCGCAGGATGCGAGATTAACGCAGCTAAAATTAAAGCCTACTTAGGGGTTGCTGAATAATGGTAAAACCCTTTTAAAATAAGGCTTTTGACCTGTTAAAATCCGATGTTCATGCTGCGAAAATCGGATTGGGACCATCAAAAACCTGGCATTATCCTTATTATAGTACATAAATTGGTACAAAAAAGAGAGGGCAACAAGGCCTGAAACTCCCGACTCCTGACTCCTGACTCCTGACTCCTAACCCCACCAACAAACTTTTTCAGCAAACCCTACTTATAGGATAACAACTTCTCGGCTAAAATCGATAAATTTAAACTATTTAAAATACGGGTTTTTATCGGTCTTTTTTCATCCCAAAATATTAAGGAGGAATAAAATTCTCTGCCTAGGGAAGAATTGAGAAGCTGTAAGGTTTTTTGAGCGGTATCTAAATCATCGAAGCTTAGGAAGTAAACAGTGTCATCGAAAATAACGGGTTGATTTTGATAGGGTAATATAAGGTTAAAATTCAGTTTTTTATAAAGTCCAGAAATGGCGATTTTAAAAGGTGAGAAGCTGTAATAACCCACGCCAAATATGCAAAATTCTGGCTGATTTTGATAAATTTTGCTCTTTCTGTCTAGAAAATAATTTTTATGATTAACTAAATATTGCCAAGTTTTTGGCGCTATATCCCTTATATTTTCTGTAGATTCACCGATAAACTTCTGAGTTACTAAAATGTATTTATTGATAACCTTTAGGCGATTTTGTGCCACATCTGAACCTTTAAGGAGAGGATAAAGATAGGTGGGTTCCATATCAACGACTTCCTTTAAACCATTGACAAAAACTCCATTAACTAACTGTAATTCCATTACTTTTGAGCAATCATGTTTAATTCCTGAACGCCATTTTTCTTGAGGATGCCGATGATATAAATATTTTAATCTAGTAAAAGAATTTAAATCTCTGACTAGGATATTATTTTGATAACCAATGCGCTGAAATTCCCCTTCTTCAAAACTATTGAAAACATCACAAAAATAATTTTCTGAATGAGAATCAAATTGACAAAACAGAAGACAAGCATCTACATTAGCTTGAAAATATTTTTGAGTATTGATCGGATAAATTGCCGAGTAAACGAGATGAATTTTGTGAGTATAGATATAGTTTAAAATTTTTCTAGATACGGTTGTTTTACAGATAATTGCCAGATAAGCTGAACGTCGATCGAGACATTCAATCAGCTTAATTAACATCCACTCTGAAATATCAAAATTACTTTTTCCCGTCATGGCATCTAAACCATGATAGCCTTGAAAGTTGCTTTTGTGAGGTAAATTTTTTCCGTTAATAAGCCCTTGTTTTGAGTTGGTTATCCAAGGCAGATTCCCCAAAAATAAAATATTTTCTGTCCATGGTTGAGTCAGGGAATACCAGTCACAATCAAAAAAATTCTTCTGTTCAACTTGTATTCTTTGATC
This sequence comes from Microcystis sp. M079S1, assembly GCF_020246425.1. Lineage (NCBI taxonomy): Bacteria > Bacillati > Cyanobacteriota > Cyanophyceae > Chroococcales > Microcystaceae > Microcystis > Microcystis sp. M079S1. Next base: position 18,050 of record NZ_JADBSZ010000224.1, on the reverse strand, counting down.
TTGGGATATTTGCGGATCTTGATTAATCTGAGTGATATAATTAGGATTAATTTCAAAGCCGAGGATTTTTTCAGTTTGTTTAAAGGTAAGTGCTGCTGCTTTTAAAAAGTTACCTATACCACAAGTTGGCTCAATAATGACATCGGGGTTAACATGAATTTGCGATAATTTTTGACAAATCTTTTCGGTTAACTCCGGGGGAGTTTGAAAGTCTCCATATTCAATTTTAACCTGAGAAGCTTGCATCACTAATTCTCTCTATAAATGGCTATTAATCCTTCTTCTTGACCGGCAAGATCGATTACTCTAGTATATTGTAATCTCCATTGTAACGCATTAGAAATAGTTAGAAAACCTTGCCCTGGGCGATGAACAAGAATTTCATCAGCTATATTGGCCGCTTCCATTTCATCAACAGGTAAGTTTTTATCTAAAATAAAAGCAATTAAATCATCTTTGTTTCCCTGATTGTTTAAGATGTTGCGAATACCACGAGTCATCTGGAAATCGGCTGTTCTTTCGGCACTGACAAAAATTGTTCTGATAATTCTTAAACTGGCAGTACGATTTAGGCTATCATCTAACTTTTCATAAACAAAAATAATTAAGGAATATCCCAAGCCAAAAATTTTTTGTCTTGCGGATTTAAAAGGACAAGATGATTGAGGTTGTTTAATACTTGTTACTTTGATATCTACTAACAAATCAGGAAAATCAATTCCACTAGCTGAATTACCGTCAAGAAAATTATATTTTTCTTTTAGATATAGTTTAAACTTTTGTTCTAAGTAAGTTCCGATCGCTTTACCATCTGTAACACCGTAGAGTGAAGATTCTTGATGTTGAGATTCCAAAGCTGAGAAGGCAGCTGCTTCGTCACATAACAATTCTTGGGTCAATCTTGCCATAGATAATACAGGGTTTAAAATTAACTCTAGCAGAAAAATTTATCTAAGTAACTAAGCAAAATTAATATCGAGTCTATTTTGACTTTGTGTTCTTTGTGCCTCTGTGGTTGATCCCGAACCCTTCTGGGATAAAGATTTAACCGGACTAAACCAAGAGACCCTATTTATTTTTGACTGCGAGCAAAAATTTCTTCAAACCAATTAATAGCTCGATTTGCTAAAGCTTCTAGGGAATATTTTTGCTCGACTACTGCACGACAAGAATATCGATCGATCCGGTCTAAATTTTTAATTCCTGTAACTAATCCCTCGATACTATCGGGTTCAACTAAAAAACCAGTTTTTCCATCTTCAATAATTTCTACCGGACCACCGCGACGATAGGCAACTACGGGAACACCACAGGCTAAAGCTTCAATAGCCACGTTACCAAAAGCCTCAACCCAGCGCGGGGTCATCAACAGGCCAAAACAGTCGCCTAGCTCTTTTTGTAGGCTCCCAGTGGGCAAAAACCCGCGATAATCGACTAAATCGAAACTATAGGTATCCTGTAAATTTTGCCAGTAGAGAGGATCGGAAATATGACCGAAAACCCGTAAAGGCACACCTAACTGTTGACAAGCGGCGATCGCATCTTCCAAAGCCTTTTCCGGGGCAATCCGTCCCACCCAGGCTAGACAGGGGGAGGAATCGGCCCGAAACTGATACAAAGATAGGTCTAAACCATTAGCCAAACAGCGATAGGGGGGAGAGAGGGAGAAAGTTTCCGCTTGGGCGAGGGTGTGAAAAGCGAGTAAATGGGGAAAACTGCTGTAGGTTTTTTTAATAATATGATCCATCGCCAAAGAAACGGAAGCCATGCTGACTAAATGGGCGACGGGAGTGGCAAAAAAAGGAGTGAGATAAAAAGGGAGCCAATCGTAGGCAAAATTAACAATTAAATCGTACTGACTTTGTACTGATTGGGCGTAGTGCCACATATTGGCCAAAACGGCATTTTCGGGCATTAAAATCGGGGCTTGCTGGCCTTGACTTTGGGCGGAAATCTGGGCATTTCCTGCTATAGTGATTAAGGGAATATCATGCAACTGCGAGGCTTCTGGAGCCACTACCCGCACCGGATAGCCTTGCCTGGTCAGAGTGCGAGCGAGATTATAAAGAGTTAATTCTACGCCGCCGCCGCCCCCCGATCCCAAAAATCCCACGGGAGTCGAGAGAAATAACAGTTTTCGACTCAATTTTGCACCTCAGTGGGCGTGGTTTCAGTGAAGGAAGTATCCTGTACGTCATCATCTTCCGGTTCACCAGTGGTTTCTAGGGGGGCAATATCTAAACGGGGAGCTAATTGCAGATTTAACTGTCTGATTGCCCAGCGTGCTGTTTCTTGCACTTCCTCATCGGAATCATCGAGGGCATGACAAATTAATTGACTGATCTGAGACATGACATCGTAGAGTCTGGTTAAATCCCGAATAGCATTTTTCCGCACCTGGGGATTTTTATCCTGGAGAGAGATAGCCAAAGCTTGGTTCATCGGTCGCAGGGAGCGGGTACAGATTTGAGCGAGGGCTTCTAGGGTTAAACTGCGTTCGTAGGAATCCCCATCCACCATGCTATCGACTAAAGGCTGCATTGCCCTAGAATCGGACATCTGTGCCAGTTTCCAAACCGCCCTTCTACGGGTACGGGGATCGTCATCGCGGAGACTTTCAATTAAACTCATAATTAAGTCTGCGTTCGGGATACGGGAGGTAGCTTGTACGGGCAAAGAAGGCTCGAAATCCTCTTCCCCACTGCCATTAATGTCACTGCCAGTTTTGGTGTCCGTATCGAAGGAGTTACCATTGCCCCTGGAAAAGTTGTCGAGTGGGTTTTTAGGAGTGACGTAAGTTGTCTTTTTGCGCGGTTTTGAGGCTTTGCCCTTGGGACGGTATTGAAAGAAAAGCGATAGTAAAGCTGCCAATAAAGCGATGGATAACAGAGCCGAGCCAGCAATTAACGGTATTGGTGAAGTCTCATTTCCGGCGGCGGCGTTGGCAGCCGTGGCGTTTTGACCTAGATACTTCTGGGTATTAGCGATCGCATTTTGAGCGTAGGTATCGTTCGGACGTTGTGCCAGAGCTTGTTGAAATTTTTCTAGGGCGAGTTGGTAATTTCTTTGGGCTGTAGCTTCGTAACCAGCTTTCATCAACTGATCGTAAGTGGCGACAGTCTGGGGTTGCTCTAACCTAGGTGGAGTTTGAGCGTTAGCCGTGGGTAAAGTCTGGAAATTATGACCCCAACTGCTCACACCGATAGCTAACAAAAATAGGAAATTGGGTTTGATCATAGAATTAATGTAACTGTTTAGGGGGGGGGGGTAAAAGTTATGATAGCCTAAAAGCCATAAATGAAAAGCACTGAACTCCAGAGATGGGTCATAGACCGCGATGATTGGGAAAAGCCCTCGGTGAGCGTGGGGCGAATAGTACGGCTCCTAGTAGCGAGGATAGAGTCCACTGTTTAGCGCTCAGGGATTATCTGTGAAAAACTGGCTTAATTAAGCTTGCACAGGCGTTTTGCGCCACGTTCGACCTTGAATAGTCGTGTGGAATTGCCAATTAGCTACGGTTTCTGGATAATCGCCCCGATAGTGACCGCCTCGGCTTTCTGCTCGTAATAAGGCACTTTCCAGAATTAAGTCGGCGATGTCTAGAAGATTTAACGTCTCGATCGCTATTCTTATTTCTAACTGCACCGAGGGACACAAAAATAATTGTCCTTTATCGGGGAGAAGATTCTGGAGAAATTGGCCTATCTTTAAGGATTGTAACTGTTGTTTCCACTGTTGCACCCGTAGGATAGCAATTTCTAACTCACTTTGAAATCGGCAAATTCCCGCATTTTCCCACATTAAAATCGGTAATTCTCTACGTACTGTTTGCCAGTATTCCTGTTCTTGCTGCCAGTTTTCCGCGATTTCTAAGGATTTTTCCCGTCTTTCTCCAATAAAGGTTTCTGGCTCCAGACCTATTTCAGCCAAACTTGCCGCAAAGACAATACATTCTAAGAGAGAATTACTGGCTAAACGATTGGCCCCGTGGACACCTGTACTAGCGGCTTCGCCGATCGCATACAAACCGGGTAGGGAAGTGCGGGCGTTTAAATCTGTGGCCACTCCTCCCATCCAATAGTGAGCGGCGGGGGCGACCGGAATCACATCCTCAAGCACATTAATGCCCCATTTTTGACAGATGCGGATAATATTGGGGAAACGATAACGCAGACGCTCCGGTTCGATTGGTCTTAAATCTAGATATACTTTGGCATGGGCGGGATCGTCGGAGGTTTTTTGCAAATGGCTAAAAATCGCCCGACTCACCACATCCCGGGGGGCCAATTCTCCTGCCGGATGGTAATCGAAGGCAAAACGCCGCCCCTGAGCATCAATTAAATGCGCTCCTTCGCCGCGCACCGCTTCACTAATTAAAAACCGCGGCGCCCCCGGCACAGTCAAAGCGGTGGGGTGAAACTGAAAAAATTCCGGGTCGCGAATCACTGCCCCAGCACGCCAAGCGAGGGCGACTCCATCCCCGGTGCTAACGGCGGGATTAGTGGTTTGGGCGTACACTTGACCGCCGCCTCCCGTAGCCAGAATGACTGCTTGCGCTCGCAGCCAACAGAGATGATCTTGATGGAGTAAACAAATACCTTGACAGCGTTGCCCTTCCGGGTCAACCCAGAGTTTCAGCGCGATCGCTTGGGGAATAATGGTAATATTGGGGCGCTCGGTCACTTTTTCCATCAGGGTACTGATGATCGCTCTCCCCGTGCGATCAGCTGCGTGCAGCACCCTGGCCTGGGAGTGGGCAGCCTCAAGAGTGCGGGCTAAGTCGTCTCCAGAGCGATCAAAACTAACCCCCAACCGCACCAAATCAGCGATCGCTTGGGTGGCTTTCTCGACTAAAAACTGCACGGCATAGCGATCGCATAAGCCCGCTCCAGCTTTCAGGGTATCTTCTAAATGGAAAACGGGGGAATCCTGCGGGGACGTGGCCGCCGCAATTCCTCCCTGCGCCCAATCACTAGCCCCAGTTTTTAAATCTTCTTTGGTAATTAAACCCACCTTTAAGTTAGGGGGTAAACACAGCGCGGCATACAATCCCGCCGCTCCCGATCCCACCACTAAAACATCTTGATAACTCGGCAGTTGCGAGGAAACGACCATGTAGGAGTTAATTGATAAATTCTATTCATTCTAGCACTTCATTTCTCTATAGCTCTGGCAAAAATCGCCAGTCTTTCCTTAGATCAGCATGGCAGATTCTTTCTTTTGCCTCTTGCCTGTTGCCTCTTGCCTTCAGAAGCTGACCACTGAAAAAGGTGAGCGATCGCTCACCTTGGAATTTTTTTAAAACCGTAATTAACTGGATTTAGTAAACTCCGGGGTTAAAACGGTCATCACCCTCGATAAATTCTTTAGAAGGCTCAGTAACGGTGAATTTCTCCAGATTAGCCTGTAAACGCTCTTTTTGAGTGGCCGAGAGTCCGGGGATATTGAGGACATCTTCCACTTCTTGGTAGGGGGCGTTTTTGATGATTTTACCGGCTAAATTGGGATAGAACCCTCTCAAGTCCCGGAAATCGCGAATGTCACTGTTATTGAGGTCGATTTTCGCCCCAAATTCTGTAGTTAGTTTGGCATCGGCCGCATTTAAGACCGCCACAGGAAGAGAGGGAAGGGCGATCGAGGTGAGATTGAGAGCTTGAGCGGGAACTTTGCCCCAAAAACTCCCGATAATCAAGGCAATTACCGCCAGCAGACGAACAAGATTCTTCATTGCAGTTGTGGTCTCCTAAAACCAAGGCGAATTAACGATCAGGACAAGAAATGAAGCCGTCAGCCTTCAGCTTTCCGACTAGGCATAGGGTGGGGAATTGGGACTTACCACCGCAGCTTACCTATTAGCTGAACGCTGATAGCTAGTTAAAAAAGTTATATCATGCCATGTAGACCAGATCTTGACATCCTCACCGCCGTAAACGAGCGGTGATTCCTCACCACGCCACCTTTTTAAGATGGTCGCTGAATGGGGTTGACGCTTCACAGGATGCCGCTACCTTAGAGGTAGTCATATATGCCTTCCTCCACGTCCGTTTAAAGTCTCCGAATGTCCTCCGGCGACCAATACTTTTTTGGGTTTGTACATACCGACCTAGGGTACGTTTTGCCTCTAGCATGGAGTTCCCAGCGGCCGTCAGCTTCCCCTTACTCATCGTCAACCCGTTGCAGGAATTTCAACCTAGTATATTTATTCGGTCGTATCTATGATAGGGCGGGTTTTTTAGAACACTAGGATTTTAACACAAAGCCGTCCTAAAAGGACGGGGTTTTCAACCCAAATTTTCGATAACCTAGTTTGCCGCCCTAGGGGAAGGGTTTTGGGTATTGGGGAAGTAGGGAAGTAGGGAAGTGGGGGAGTGGGGAAGTAGGGAAGTAGGGAAGTGGGGGAGTAGGGAAGTGGGGGAGTAGGGAAGTGGGGGAGTAGGGAAGTGGGGGAGTAGGGAAGTGGGGAGATCAGTGAACTGAAAACTCAAATCTGATAACTGATCACTGAAAAGGCTGATCGCTAATCCAATTATTACAAATCCCTAAAATTATCGGTGACGAACAGCAATCCTATGGCATCATATACTGTTGCTTGTCTTGAAATATCTATAAGGAAGACACAATTATGGCTCTCCAATTGGGTGATATCGTTCCAGATTTTACACAAGATTCTAGTGAAGGTCCGATTTCTTTTCACCAGTGGGCAGGAGATAGCTGGGTAGTGCTGTTCTCGCACCCGGCTGATTACACCCCCGTTTGTACCACGGAATTAGGTACGGTGGCTAGTCTTAAGTCAGAATTTGAGCGACGTAATGTTAAAGTTATCGCTTTGAGTGTGGATAGTGCCGAGTCCCATCGGGGTTGGATTAATGACATCAACGAAACTCAAAACACTACCGTTAACTATCCGATTATCGCCGATGGCGATCGCAAAGTGTCCGATCTCTACGGCATGATTCACCCCAATTCCCTCAATAATCTCACGGTACGTTCGGTGTTTATCATCGATCCCAACAAAAAATTACGTTTAACTATTACCTATCCTGCCAGCACGGGACGCAATTTTAACGAGCTCCTGCGCGTGATCGACTCCCTGCAGCTCACCGATAACTATCAAGTGGCTACCCCCGCCAATTGGACTGACGGCGGCGATTGTGTGGTGGTTCCCTCCATTCCCACTGAAGAAGCTCGTAGCAAATTCCCCAAAGGGGTTGAAGAAATCAAACCCTATCTACGCATGACTCCCCAACCTAATAAGTAATTAGTGACGGTTGACATTCCCCAGCCTAAAGGTATGGGGATTCTTGGTTCACGGAGATTACTTGCTTAGACAGAATTACTTCTGAGAAAGTAGAGGCATTCTCTTCCAAGGGTTTATTGGGTCTAACCCAAAAGTTCTGGTATGCCCTACGGTACTTAAGACTCTCGGTTCGGGAATCACTATAGGTAGTGTTTCAATGACTGATCAAACCTACCTGTAGTGGCATTAGTTCAACTTATGCCACTACAGGCAGTGGATAGCTTAATCCAAAAACACTATATTTGGAAAATGAGCGAACCGTCAGTTAAGAGACTTGCGTATTAATAAATTACCGTCTAGACTGGAGAAGCAACTTGTTGCTCCCACTCTCAACTATGGTAACTGAACTGACTGAAAAAATCAAATCAGGCTTGAAAGATGCGGCAAAAAAGCTGACAGGTTTTAAGAAAAGGGCTTTTATGGCGCAAGTAACTATAGACTATTTTAACTCTTCGCCGCGCCGGGCCCAAACAGAATTGGGATGGTCGAGACAGGCAATAGGCAACGGGGTTGAAAGAGCTAGAAACTGGGATTATTTGTGTTGATAACTATCGTGCTAGGGGGAGAAAAAAAAAGGAGGAACTGCTACCAAACTTAGAGGCAGATATTAAAAGTTTAGTGGAGATGTACTCGCAAGCAGACCCTAAATTTCAATCAACTCTTGCCTTTACAAAAATCGGTGACAGAGCCGTAAGAGAGCCATTAAAAGCTGATGATCATGATAGGGAATGGATTGCTGTTTTAGTCCCTTTAGGAATTCTAGATGTCAGTGGAGAACGCCTGTCAATTTATTTCGGTCAATCGGCTAAAACCTCAGATTTTGTAGCAGATTGTTTAGAGTTGTGGTGGCAAGAAAATCAAGCAATCTATCCAGGCTTAGAAGAATTAGTCATTGATTTAGATGGAGGAGCCGCCACTCGCAGCAACCGCACTCAATTTATCAAAAGAATGGTAGAATTTGCCCGAAAAACGCAGTGGCAAATACGGCTCATCTACTACCCGCAAATGCCATAGTAAATATAATCCCATTGAACGGTGTTGGGCCGTCTTAGAGAACTATTGGAATGGGGCAATTTTAGATTCAATTGATGCGGCTCTTAATTGGGCTTCTAACATGACTTGGAAGGGGATAAAACCTAAGCGTGCATTTGGTAGAAGGAACTTATGAAAAAGGGGTGAAGGTTTTGGCTAAAGAACTAGAACAATTGCAACCTTTCAACGCAGCGTTCTGAAACTTTGCCCAAATGGGATGTGACGGTTCTGCCCTCCTAGCTGGCATCTTATTTTTACGCAAGTCCCTAACTGTCATTGGCTAACTTATGATTGATTGTTATCAGCTTTGAAAAACAGGATTTATTATCAAAAATAACTTGGAAGCACTGTCCCCATAGAAAACCTAAGCCACCTAACGGTGAAGTTAGGTGTACTTTCACAACTGATATCTTTAAGAACGCTTTTCTGGGTTCTAATATGGACCTAGTGGGACTTAGGCGTTTTCTGTCAGCAAAAAAGGCTCAAACCATTACGGGACAAAGGGTTAACCTCGATTTATGATTTTCCTTGATCTATCTGGGTTTCAGCGATTTTGGGCTTCTCGAAGTAAATCCCAAGCGGGGATTGGAGTTGAGGCTTTTCTCGATTTGTTTTTTGTCTAAGTCCCACTATGACTTGATTATAGCTAAAAAAGTTCGGTTTTGTGTTTAAGTCCCATTAGACTCACAGCTTCAATGAATGAGCATGGTGCGTTCCCAAAAATCTATTGGTGGAGCAGTAGGACTTGCATCAGGGAACGCACCCTACAGCTACAGCTAATTACTATTACCTGCTATTTGTTACAATACGCTACTGCAACTTTAAGAATGTTTTATGTTTAAGACCATACAACATTTTCAATCGGATTTCGTACATCAAATCTGTCACCAACTTCTTAAATCTGGTATATAATTCCTGGCTAATCCTATCCTCTGGTGCTAAATCACCTCCATGAGCTACAGCATTGCGTAACCGCAGAAATAACTCTAAGGATTCCTTTAAATTAGGATTCGGATGTGCATAATCCTTCCAATGTTCTGGAAACTTTTCAAGTGCAAAGCTTTTGAGTAATTTGTTTAAGACGTTGAAACCAACATTACTCTCGGTATTAACAACTCTTGAAAAAGTGCAGCTATCCCCAGCGTGAAACTCTTTAAGTGAAGCAAAAAACCTTACTTTTCTATTGTCATTTGTCGGATATTCCTTGAACTGTTTAAAGGAGTTTTCCATGTGGTGAATAACTATTTCATCGCAAAAATCATGAAGATCTCTGCCAACATTATTAAGTTCATCAATATAGAGGTTGAAAGATTTTTGGATAAAGCTTTCCCATAAAGAATAAATCATCGATATTGATTGAGTTGAGAAAATGTCTTGATGCTTTGAAGATAGAGAGTACCTTCTCGTAAAAATTGCTCTCTCAATTTCGAAAAGAACAGATATTCTCTCTTCAATAATCTCTTGCAATGCCCTATCAAAATCATCCATAGTCTATTGCTAAGTTTATTATTGAAAAATTTCATCTACTCTTTTAAGACGATTTCTAATCCGACTTTTACTATTAGAAGAGGTTCCAGAATATTTTTTGAAGTCGTTGTCACTTTTTAATTGTGTTATCTTTGATTTCAAAAGTTCAAGGTCTTCAGCATACGTCTCGATATTTTGAGCAACTCCGATTAATATCCCCTCAAAATAAGCTGGAACAAATAAGTTTCTCTCGTTTCTAAATATCTTGTTGTCTTCTATTTGGTAAATTAACTCTAAAACTCTCATGATGAGAGATTCATAAACATCATAGTCAAAACTAGCGTTATGAACAGTTATCTCCATAAAATCGTTTAAAAACTTCTCCATATTTTCATTAACATTTTGAGCATTTTTGTAGAAAGCAAAAAACCTAAGAACTAATTCTTGATCATATAATTCATTAAGTTTGCCACTACTTAATTGAGTAAGAGATTTGAAAACTGTGCTTTGACTAACTTTTAGTAAAAGCTCGTTAAGCCTGGGATTAACCCCTCGATAAATTGCATTTCTTATCTCTTGTGGAGTTAATTTTGAACCTCCAGAGTTGAGTCTTTTGAACAACTCATACTTCATGGAATTACTACTTTCTCCTCTCAGAATTTCAACTCTACAAACAGCCCTTTTCAAGTTTATTTTTAGATTTGTTGGAAGATTATCAATATTAAAGCCTTGCAAGCTTTTGACCAATCCTCCTTCTTGCAAAGTCCATTTATTTATAGTTTTTATCCCCCCAGTTTCTTCCCCGCTTTCCTCATCAATTTCTTCTTCTTCGACTCCTGATCTGTCTATATCTTCTTGATAGTCAATTGTCCATCCACTACCTTTTAGTTCACCAAAAAAACTTATGAAAGTAGAAACACGTTGCAATCCATCGACTAATTCCCATACACCGTTTTTATCCTCGGCCACAAATATTGGAGGAATTGGAATCGAGAGTAGAATTGATTCTATAAGTGCAGTTTTTTGTGCTTCTGACCATCGGAATAATCTCTGATACTCTGGTCTAATTATTAATTCATTATTTTTGTATAGGTTGATCAACTCCCCAAAAGAAATGTCAAGCCTATCAGACGACAGCCTTTTTCTCTCATCTGAGACTTCTTTTTCGAGTAAGGCTACGTTTTCTGCTAAGGCTACTTTTTCTGCAAGGTTTTCCATATTACTCAGGCTTAGTAAGCTAAACGGCTTTTACTTCGGATCACCGATATAGACTCCAAAAGGGTTATAGCTGTTGGATCATGCAGGTTAAGCGCCGTTTAGCTTATGCTTTTCCAAGTATAACGAGCTAACAATGAAATTGATGACAAATCTGTGAAAGAGAGAACTCAGTTTTTAACAGTCTAACTATCAATTATACCGCTCCCTGCGGTCCCACACCCTCCTCTATCCCACTTCCATCAGTTAAACACCCCCTCAATTTGGGCATAATTACCGCATTTCCACAGCCAAAAGTCTATTGGTCTGTCAATCTTGAAATTGTGGATAGGGGAATGCTGCCAAATTATTCGCCCCCAATCCCTCAAAATCACCTTAACAGACCCATAGAATCGCCCTTAATTTTTGTGGATTACCAGTCCCTAACTATATTCTTCTCCGACACTGAGATTAAAGAGCATTTGCAGGGATTGTAAACAGCGCTTACGCGCTTCGATATCCTGTTGGGCGCGCAGTTGTACCATGGGTTCGTGAAGGATTTTATTGACGATACCGCGGGTCATTGCTTCGATAACTTCTTGGTGTTTTTCGGCGAATTCCGTCCCCAGACGGGAGAGGGCCTTTTCTAATTCCTGTTCGCGAATATCTTCAATTTTGCTTCTTAAACAGCTAATTGTCGGTACAGTGTCCAAAGAACGCCACCAAAGCTCGAAAGCTTCCACTTCCTGCTCTAGGAGTGCCTCTGCTTCCCTGGCCATCTGACGGCGACTTTCCTGATTGGCGGCAACCACCGCTTTAAGATCATCGACGTTAAAAGCTTGCACTTGTGCCAATTCCTTCACGTCGGTATGGACGTTGCGGGGAACGGAAATATCGATTAACATCAGCGATGTAGCAGCAATCGTCACTTCTGTCAATAAAGTTTTAGTTAAAATTGGTTCCGTGGCTCCGGTACTGGTAAAGACGATATCCGATGCCGCTACGGTAGTCATCATCTCTTCTAAGCCATATAGTTGCAGCGGTAGGTGAGGAAATTCACGGGCCAACTCCTGGGCCCGTCTTTGGGAGCGATTGACGATCGCAATTTGCTGAGAACCCTTAGCCAGAAGGTGAGTAACTAATAATCGGGACATTTTCCCTGCCCCGATAATAGCGATTTTCTTGCTGCTGAGGTCTGCCACCTTAGCATGGGCTAACTCCACCGCCGCCGAACTGATCGATACGGCTCCCGTGCCGATGCTGGTTTCCGTGCGGACGCGTTTACCGGCAGTCATCGCTTGTTTAAACAGGCGATCGAGTAATTGACTAATAGTATTGTACTTTTGAGCTAATTTATGGGTATTTTTAACTTGAGCGAGAATTTGCCCTTCACCGAGGACAAGACTTTCTAAACCAGCCGACACCCGCAGCAGATGACGGACAGCATCCTGATGCAGCAGGGTAAACAGGTAACGACGCAGGACATTAAGGGGAATATGCCCGATTTCAGCGAGAAACTGGGTAATTTCCACCACGCCCTTTTCCGTATCCGTAACCACGGCGTAGATCTCCAAACGGTTACAGGTGCTGATAATCGCCACCTCTTGGATATGGGGATAACCCTTGAGGTGGGTAAGGGCGGACTCGATTTTCGCTTCCGGGATACTCAATTTTTCGCGAATTTCCACAGGGGCTGTCTTGTGACTCAAGCCCACTACAGCAATATTCATTTATGTTCTCCTACAAATGTTGCTCAGGCTACAAAAATTATTGATAAAGATCAGTGCGTTATGTCTCTAATTGTTGCAATTTAGTCCCAATCGGGATGCAAATAAAAGATGTTTGAAAAAAAACTTTATATATTTTTACCAATGGGGGCGAGGTGAGCCATGCCCACCCCACCCGGTCAGGGAATTATCTCAGTTGAATGTATTTGGGTCGGTCGAACAGGTGAACGGTATCGACAAAGCGAGCGGTTTTCGATTGGGTGGAGATAACCAAGCTTTGGGTACGAGCGCCACCATGGAAGAAGCGTACCCCTTCCATCAGGGTGCCGGGGGTGATCCCACAGGCGGCAAAGAGGACGGTTTCGCCACTGGCTAACTCTTCGCAACCGTAAACGCGATCGGGATTGGTGATGCCCATTTCTTGCAGACGAGCGATATTACCCTCTCTGCTTTCGCCGATTAAACCGGTTTTGACCACTTCGGGATCATAGATTAATTGTCCCTGGAAGTGACCGCCTAGACAACGCATAGCCGCCGCCGAGATTACCCCTTCCGGAGCGGCACCGATACCCATGAGAGCATGAATATTAGTTCCCGAAAAAGCGCAGGAAATAGCGGCCGATACGTCACCATCGCTGATCAGACGAACTCTGGCCCCGGCGTTGCGGATTTCTTGGATTAATTCCTTGTGACGGGGACGATCCATAACTACTACCACCAGTTCTTCGATGGAACGATTGAGACAATCGGAAAGGACTTTCAGGTTTTCCGTCGCCGATTTATTAATATCCACATGACCTTTAGCTGCCGGGGGAGCGGCTAATTTTTTCATATAAAAGTCAGGAGCGGCGAATAACCCACCTTTTTCGGAGATCGCTAACACGGCCATAGAACCATTTTGACCGTAGGCAACCAAGTTAGTGCCTTCGCAGGGATCGACGGCGATATCGATTTCGACTAATTCGTCGGGATTACAATATTGTTTGGCATCAGCTTGGGTACAGATACCCACTTCTTCGCCAATATAGAGCATGGGAGCCTCGTCTCTTTCCCCTTCTCCAATAACGATGCGACCGCGCATATGGATTTTATTCATCCGTTCGCGCATCGCTTCTACAGCGACGTGATCGGCGGTATTTTTTTCGCCTTTACCCATCCACTTCGAGGAGGCAATGGCAGCCTGTTCGACCACTTCGATAATTTCTAACCCTAGCGTACTTTCCACTCGATGATCCTCCCTACAGCTGATCTATGATTTATCTAGTGAGTTTGTTTCCTTAACAGTCAAAAGTCTATCACCAGACGGGGATCATTCTTAAGTTTTTATGCAGATCATCTGGAGGAGACTGGTATAGCTAGGGAGTTTTTGCCAGCACTGTCCCCTCCATCTCAGTTATTGAGACCTTGATCGCTGATTTCGGCGTTAAACGACGGATAAATTCCAGGGGCAACCCGTCTGTATCGGCAATAAAGGTGACTTCATAGACATGATCGCCGATCATCTGTTGTTGGGGTGGCAAAAGAATTTTTAAAGGTTGATATAAATCGGCATCCTCTTGATGAGCTTGCTGAAAGTTATTTGTTAATTTTTCTACCCATTCTGGTAAATTGCTGACATTTTCTGTTAGGTCAAAAGACAAGTGATAATAACCGACATAATGCTGATCGCTAAAGGCATCGGGGGCGGGTTTCGGTTGAGGAATTTGGATTAATTCGATGCGTCCGTTTAACCCCGTTAGCCAACAGGCCAAAGTATAACCCGTGGTGAATCTTTCCTCTAGGGTAAAACCGAGAAGTTGGTAAAAAGCGATCGCCCGATGGATATTAGCGGTGCGGATAGAAGCATGGTGCATTTTCAGTGATCAGTAATCAGTAATCAGTAATGAGTGAGAATTCGGGGTTGACAAGCAATCCTTGATTGCTCCGCCTCCCCATTCAGTTTTTAGGTTATGAGTTTATTAAGTGAGATTATTCACTGATAACTGATAACTGATAACTGATAACTGATAACTGATTAATCAAAAAGACGAAAATAGGGATAACGTTTGGGAACCCCCGGTTCTTTTTCCAGATCAAAATTAATTACATCCCAACAGGGTTCATCGGGGGCATCGGGGCTAAATTCTACTGGTAAACCGTAGAGACGGGCAATAGTGGCTTCACCCGGTCCATTACCGCGCCAAGCGGTGTTACGTTCTAGGTAGGAACTAACTAAATCGCGATAACGGTTGGCAATAATTACTTTAGTCGCTTTAAATCCTTGAGTATAGAGGCGATCGAGTGCTTCGTGAATCTCAAAACGAATACCATCCGGGTGAGTGTGTTGACGATACCACTCACCATTCCAGAGTCGCCAATGTCGTCCTGACTGCAAGTGAATCAACTCACCCGTTTTGGGATCGGCTTCAAAAGCCCCATGGCGCGGACACAAATAGGTATCCGTCAAAGTGAGGGCGGGGATTAGCTGCCGACAGTGAGGACAATGGATATCGGGGCCAAAAACAGGGTATTGTAAACTTGCATTGATCATGGAAGAACCTAAACTAAAAATTGCTATCTTTGTACCAATAATCCTACCCATATTATACCCAACCAAATTGGACGGGCATTCTCTTTCGACTTTAGTGCAGATCCTTTCATGTCTTTAGATAACTTAAGATCAACTTCTAATTTCTGGCCGCTTGTCGATGTCAGTCAAGCGGCTTTTATCGCCCCTAATGCCACGGTAATGGGCGATATTTCCCTAGCTGTGGGGGTGAGTGTTTGGTATGGGGCGGTATTGCGCGCCGACGTGGAACGCATCGAAATTGGGGCCTATACTAATATCCAAGATGGGGCAATCCTACACGGAGATCCGGGCAAAATTACTATCCTTGAAGATTACGTTACCATCGGGCATCGGGCGGTAATTCACGCAGCCCATATTGAACGCGGTTGTTTAATCGGCATTGGGGCAGTGATTCTCGATGGTGTGCGCGTCGGGGCGGGTAGTATTGTCGGGGCGGGTAGTATCGTGACAAAAGATATACCACCGCGATCTTTAGTGGTGGGCATTCCCGCTAAACGCGTCCGGGAAGTTTCGCCACAGGAGGCTCAAGAGTTGATCGAACACGCCGAGCGCTATGCTAAACTTGCCCTCGTTCATGGGGGAAAAGCTACTGATACCGGATTCCCAAAACGGGCGGATTAGGGTATAAATATAAAATGAGAATTAAGTAACAATCTTTTAAGTGCTGACCGAGGAGAAGGAAATCTATGGACTGGAGAGTGTTGATCGTTTTAACCCCTTTGCTTATCGCTGCCGGCTGGGCTGTCTTCAATATCGGCGCTGCCGCTATTAGACAAGCTCAACAGTTTCTCAGCAAACAAAGTTAATAAAAGTTTATAATTCTTAGTAAAACCGACCGCCCAGGCGATCGGTTTTTAATTTTTCCCCAAGTAGCGATCGCTGATTGGGGTGTGGGGTGATGGGTGTGGGGTGTAGGGTGTGGGGTGTAGGGTGATGGGTGTGGGGTGTAGGGTGTAGGGTGTAAGATGATGGGGAAATGGGGGAATTATGAATTATGAATTATGAATGATAACTGATAACTGATAAGTACCTAAGCAAAATTAATTACACATTTCGATCAAGCTTTTGCCTTTTGCCTCTTGCCTTTTGCCTATCCTAACCAAGAAATTAATTTTGCACGACTACTTAACTGAATTGTCATCTCGACTAGGAAACTAATTTTACACTAATACCTAACCATGAAATCTAATTGTCAAAATCTCATTCAAGAGCTTTCCTATCTAGAAATTATCACCGATCCGGGGCAAGTGGCGAAACTCTCTTTAGATTATTATCATTTTAGCCCCATTTTAGAGGCACAACTGCAAGATAAACGGGCTGATTTAGTCATTCGTCCCCAGAATAGCCAAGAGGTTATTGACATCGCTAAAACCTGCGTTAAATACCAAATTCCTTTAACAGTTAGAGGTGCGGGTACAGGTAATTATGGTCAATGTGTTCCCTTGCAGGGAGGAGTAATTTTAGACACAACGAAACTAACAAAAATTATCTCGATCGAACCGGGTACAGCCCGGGTAGAAGCGGGGGTAAAAATGGCATTTTTTGATAAACAAGCTCGCGCAATTGGTTGGGAATTAAGAATGGCTCCCTCTACCTATCGGACTGCGACAATTGGCGGTTTTATCGGGGGTGGCAGTGTGGGCATGGGTTCAATTAATTATGGACAATTGAAGGATAGAGGCAATTTGCAAGCAGTGCAATTAGTCACCCTAGAAGCGGAACCAAAAATTATCGAACTACGGGGGGATGAGGTAGAAAAAGTAAATCATGCCTACGGAACGAATGGCATTATTACCGAGTTAGAAATAGCCCTCGCTCCCTGTTATCCTTGGGCAGAATTTATCGTTACTTTTGCCGATTTTATCACCGCAGCTAAATTTGGTCAAGCTCTCAGTGATAGTGATGGCATCGTTAAGAAAATGGTTAGCGTTCACTCCTGGCCAATTCCCGCTTATTTTACCGCTCTTAAGGATTATTTACCCACGGGAAAAGCGGCAGTTTTGTTAATAGTATCGGACAGCGATCGAGTCGCCCTAGAGTCTTTAATTAAAGAATATAATGGTGAACTTACCTACTATAAAACGCCAGAAGAAACCCAAAAAGGCAGCAGTATCTTAGAATTTACTTGGAATCATACCACTCTCCATGCGCGTAGTTTTAACCCCAAAATAACTTATCTACAGGCTTTTTATTTTAATCTAGCCACGGTGGAGAAACTCTATAATTATTTTGGGGAGGAAATAATGATGCACCTAGAATTTTTGAAATTTCAAGGTAAAGTTATTCCCGCCGGTCTTCCCTTGCTAGAATTTACCACAGAAACTCGATTAAATGAGATTATTGCTATCTATGAACAACAGGGGGCAGCCATTGCCAATCCTCACACTTATATCATGGAAGATGGCGGCAGCAGACAGATTAATCCGCTACAACTAGAATTTAAAAAACTCGTCGATCCCTACGGATTGAACAATCCGGGTAAAATGCGAGCATGGGTTGAAGCAAGAGGGTAGGGATTCGATTCAAGCTAAATTAAACAAGATAAGTAGGTAGGCGTTAAAAACTATTAGATGCCCCCCTTATCAAGGGGGGATTAAGGGGGGATCGGCACCCCCCTTATCAAGGTAGGGCTGTTTCATTCTCCCATCAGAATATCAAAAGTAAAAGCGATCACTGTCAGGTAAAATGAGAAGTGAACGCGAACTTTTGAAAGATATGTTGAGCTTAATAGAAAAACTAAAACAAGTCAAGGACTTTCGGAAAG
>NZ_JADBSZ010000223.1:0-61701 GCF_020246425.1 Microcystis sp. M079S1 | reverse complement strand
TCGCTCGGTTTCTTGAAAGCATCTTTCTGTCTCTTTTTGAGCTTCTACTAATTCGGCTAATAATTTCCAAACATCATCGGCGGTAGTGGTCATAATTTTTCCTCTGAATTAACTTGATACTAACCTGATTATATCTTGTTTGAAGGATAGAGCCTGATGGCAGATAATGAAATAGTAGCGATTTTTTTTAATATGGCGGATCGCAATTGTAAGTCGAAATGGCTATCGATCATAGGAATTGGCGAAGATGGCTTAGAAGGGTTAAGTTCGGTGGGGCGAAGTCTGCTTTCTTTAGCATCAGTTATTGTCGGTGGTGAACGTCATCTGGCAATGTTACCCCCAGAGGATCAACGGCAAAAACTGCTCTGGACTTCTCCTATTCAAGACTCTGTTAACGAGATTATCCGCCTTCGTGGTCAATCCGTCTGTGTTTTGGCCAGTGGTGATCCCATGTGCTACGGGATTGGTGTCACCCTCACCCGTCAGATTCCCCTTGAGGAAATGACGATTATTCCCTCTCCTTCTGCCTTCAGTCTTGCCTGTAGTCGTTTGGGTTGGCCTCTGAGTGAAGTGGAAACTTTGAGTTTGTGCGGTCGCCCTCCGGCTTGGTTGAATGGGGTGCTTTATCCCGGTGCTAAACTGCTGGTACTGAGCGCCGATGCCCAGACTCCGGCGATCGCTGCTCGGCTGCTCCGGGAGGGAGGTTTTGGCGAGAGTTCCATCACGGTTTTAGAACATCTAGGGGGAACCCTAGAACGCCACATTCAAGGCATCGCCAACGATTGGGAGTTTACAGATCTGGCGGATCTAAATGTCATCGCCATTAGCTGCATCTCCTCCCATCCCCCCACCCTGGCGCCGCGCCTTCCAGGACTGCCGGATTCTGCCTACCATCATGACGGACAGTTGACAAAAAGAGAAGTTCGTGCTATCACTCTGAGTACATTGGCTCCCCTACCCGGACAATTGCTCTGGGATGTGGGGGCAGGTTGTGGTTCCATTGCCATTGAGTGGCTGCGGAGCGATCGCCGTTGCCAGGCTATTGCGATCGAACATCATCCCACCAGATTACAATACATTGCCGATAATGCCGCCGCCCTGGGAACGCCCCATCTGCAAATCGTCGCCGGAATCGCACCGAGCGCCCTGGAAGATTTACCGCAACCGGATGCTATTTTTATTGGTGGCGGTATCACCACACCCCACCTATTGGAAACCTGTTGGTTAGCCCTGCGCCCCGGGGGTCGTCTTGTTGCCAACACTGTTACAATTGAAAGTGAATTAGTCCTCTTGCAATGGCATAGTAAATTAGGAGGGGAACTGCTGCGGATTGGCATTGAAAAAGCCGAACCGGTCGGTAAATTTTTAGGTTGGAAAGCAATGGCCCCCGTAACCCAGTGGACTGTTCTGAAACCGAGATTGTAAATCCTTAATTTTCTCCTTGATCCCTCTTGCAAAAGTTGTCAATAGAACTTTTTGCTCTAATTCCTCTTCTTCTGGGCTTTGTCGATAGACTAAACCGCCACTCATCTTCTTGTCCTAATTCCAGTTGATAGTCTTATTATAATTATAGTTCCCAAAATTAGACAAAAATTTTCTAGTAACCAACGAAATTTTTAATCGTTATCATCAAAAAAATTAAATCTTTATTGTCCAATGCACAAGTTATACTATTTGTCAATATTTTTGTACTAATTGCCACATAATACAAATGCTCGCTATAATAGAATTAAGTTGTTGACATTTTCTAGTTTTCACTTTTTACTTAGTCTTATGGTTTCGCGACTAGATAAAACTAACGTCACTAAAATTATCTACCCCGATAGCGATGGTCAACCCCTGGCCGATAATACCCTGCAATTTCGTTGGATTACGACAATTAAAACTAATTTAGACTGGCTATTTCGCCAGCAGTCTGATGTCTTTGTTGCGGGGGATTTACTTTGGTATCCTGTGGAAAATGATAATAAACTGCGTCAAGCACCGGATATCATGGTGGTTTTTGGGAGACCAAAAGGGGAAAGGGGTTCCTATCGACAATGGCTCGAAAATAATATTAGTCCCCAGGTGGTTTTTGAAATCCTCTCTCCGGGTAACACCCTCACGGAAAGGGCCAAAAAACAGCTATTTTATCAGCGTTATGGGGTCGAGGAATATTATCTTTATGATCCCCATAAAAACGATGCCAGTGCTTGGATAAGAGGCGAAAATCAGCTAGAAATTCTAGAAACTCTCGATAATTGGGTTAGTCCCCGTTTAGGAATACGTTTTCAGTTAGGAGAACCGGAAATGTTGCTTTTTTATCCCGATGGACAAGCTTTCACTAGCTATAATCAGGAAAAACAACGAGCGGAACGATTAGCCAATAAACTGCGGGAATTAGGCCTTAATCCTGACGAAATCTAAGTTTATCTCTCGATCGCAGTTTAAAGTTAATCTTTGTTAAGAGACAAGTAAAAAATAGCCATAGTGGGCTATATGTATTTTCAGTATGATGAAGTTAGTTAGCTTAGTACAAAAAAACTCATGTTCAGGGATAATTGCTTTAAGCACGGCTAGTCGGAGTCCTATAGGTGAAGTTTATCTCGTAAATCTTCAGTTTTCAGTGCCAAGTTTACAGTCTCACTGCCAACGGGTAGAAATTTCACAGGTACATTATAAATTGTATATGATATTTGATGACCAATAACGAAATTACAGTTAACGACTACTCATCCACTAGATTATCAAGGGCGAGATTGACTCTCAAGGTTGATGGTCCTTATTTTCCTATGGTGAAATTCCAAAAACTTTTAGAGAGTTTTTCTATAATCCTGACGGAAATTGATCAAGAAATATCAGATACGGGAGAGGTGGGAGTAGAGTGGGCAATTACGGAAGTTCAACAAGGAAGTATTATTATGACAGCCGAAGCAAATATCCTTGATGAACAGGTGGAAACTGAGCGTCCTCAAAGAATTATCAATGTTTTTAGAGATAGTTTAGAAGAATTGATTAAGGAAAAACCTCAACGTCCCTTGTACTTCAACAATAAAGCCCTGTATAATGTCAAGAAGTTTAGCGAATTAATCGATCCAAATGATTTTGCTTATATCGAGTTTTCTACGGAAAATTGGAGGTTTTATGTTACTAAAAATATAGCGGCTAATGTAGATGAAATTACTCAAAATTTTTACAGTATTTATGGCTCTATTGAAGGGCAGTTAGTATCTATTAATATTGCCAATCGTCAAAAGATGGGGATTCGTAGCCTAACTGATAACAAAATTATTAAATGTTTTTTTCCTGAAGAACTTTTTGAACAAGCTAGAGAAGCTTTAGGAAAAAGAGTTTATGTTTTTGGGTTAATCCGGCAGTATTTGCATGGAGAAAAAATTAATATTCAAGTGCAAGAAATGAAAGTTTTTCCTGAAAAATATGCTGCTTCTTCCCTGTCTAATATTATCAATTCAATTAGAGGTTAGTCTTGAAAAAAAAGTCTATCAAAAAACATTATTGTGATTCGGGAATCTTTATCAGTTTTTTCAATGAAGAACCCCAGTATTATGAACAATGTAAGAATATTTTACTGGCAGCAGAACAGGGATATATTGAACTCTATACATCGGCTTTTACCATGGCTGAAGTTGTTTATATTAAATCTCTAAAAGCGAAACGAGATTTATCTGATTTAGAGCAGGAAAATATTATTAACAACCTATTTTCTAATGAATGGATAAAGTTAGTAGGATTTGAACGAGAGACATCGGAAATCAATCGTTATCTGATTAGGAGTTATAAACTACAACCCTTTGATGCACTACATCTCGCTACAGCGATTAGGATGAAGCTTGATTATTTTGATACCGTAGATCAAAAATTAATTGATAAAGTTCCACAAGAGGTTAATTTTTCTCCCAATTATCCCAAAAAAGTTATTATACAAAAGCCATTTATCGAGGGTTTTCAACCTCCCTTACCATTTCTATGATTAAACTGATGATATAACGTTTCTCACACCTGTGTGGCACAGTTAAACCTTTGCTGATTAAGCTTTTCAACATCGATAATGTACCTCTTGCGAACAGGAAACGCTATATATAATAATTAGCAATTAAATAGACTCGATTAATATTGTCAACATACTAAGATAAAAAAAGGTGGGCAAGTCCCACCTTTATCACTAAACTATTGTCCTTGCTCCACTGCTGCCACCATCAATAAAGTTTTGAGGACAGAATCAGGATTAAGACTGATAGAATCGATGCCTAATTCCACTAAAAATTGAGCAAATTCGGGATAATCACTGGGAGCTTGACCACAGATACCAATTTTGCGATTATGGGCTTTAGCGGTTTCAATGGCCATTTTCACCATGCGTTTAACTCCCTCATTCCGTTCATCAAAAAGATGGGCAACCAGGGCAGAATCCCGATCTAATCCTAAGGTTAATTGGGTCAAATCATTAGAACCGATCGAAAATCCGTCAAACACCTGAGCAAATTGGTCAGCAAGAATTACATTACTTGGTAACTCACACATCACATAAACTTGCAAACCATTAACCCCGCGTTCGAGACCATTTTTCGCCATTTCTTCGAGGACTCTCATCCCTTCTTCGGGAGTACGACAGAAAGGAATCATCGGAATCACATTAGTTAATCCCATTTCTTCCCGTACCATTTTCAGCGCCCGACATTCCAAAGCGAAAGCCTCGCGATAATTAGGATCAGTATAACGGGAAGCGCCGCGCCAACCGATCATCGGGTTTTCTTCCTTGGGTTCAAAGGGTTTGCCACCCAATAAATTAGCGTATTCATTGGATTTAAAATCGGACATCCGCACAATTACATCTTTGGGGTAGAATGCGGCTGCAATCATGGCAATTCCCCGGGCCAATTTATCGACGAAAAATTGGGGTTTATCCTCGTAGTGTTTGGTTAATTCGGCGATTTGGTCTTTTACGTCTCCTTCTTCCAATTCGTGGAATTTCAGCAAGGCGCTGGGGTGGGCCTGAATATGGTTAGCGATAATAAACTCTAGACGGGCTAAACCGACCCCTTGGGCAGGAATATCGGCAAAAGCGAAGGCTTTTTCAGGATTACCGATATTCATGAGGATTTTTGTCCGAGTTTGGGGCAAATTGTCCAGGGGAGTTTCAAGAATTTCAAAGGGTAGCAATCCGAGGTAAACTTTCCCTTCATCCCCTTCCGCACAGCAAACGGTGACTTCCTGACCGGTTTTAATCGTTTCCGTGGCATTATTGCAACCCACGATCGCCGGAATGCCCATTTCTCGCGCGATAATAGCGGCATGACAAGTACGACCACCCTGATTAGTAACGATCGCGCTTGCTTGTTTCATAATCGGTTCCCAGTCGGGATCCGTGCGATTGGTGACGAGAACTTCTCCCGGTTTAAAGTTGTTGATTTTATCTACACTGAGGATGACTCTGGCTTTTCCTTGACCGATTGCCGCACCTACACTCCGTCCCACCGCTAAAACTTGACTTCTTTCTTTAATTTCGTAGGATTTAAGGATATTAGCTGCTTTTTGCGATTGTACGGTTTCTGGACGGGCCTGAACGATAAAGAGTTCTCCCGTGATCCCATCTTTTGCCCATTCGATGTCCATGGGGGTGTAGGTTCCGCGCACTTGCGAGTAATGTTCCTCGATTTGGGTCGTCCAACGGGCTAAAGTAAGGATTTCTTGGTCACTAATGCAGAATTGATCCTGTTCTAGCTTGTTAACTCGGATATTCTTGGTTAGACGCGATCCTCCATCATCGTAGATCATCTTGATCGCTTTACTGCCGAGGCGTTTGTCGAGGATGGGTTTGTAGCCGTTTTTAAGAGTGGGTTTAAAAACCAGATATTCGTCGGGGTTAACAGCACCTTGCACGACATTTTCCCCTAAACCGTAGGCTGCGGTGATTAAAGTGGCATTTTTGAACCCTGTTTCCGTATCGATGGAAAACATCACCCCGGAGGTGGCTAGATCTGAACGCACCATTTTTTGGACACCGACGGAAAGGGCGACGGCAAAGTGATCGAAACCGTTATGATGACGGTAGGAAATAGCGCGATCGGTGAATAAAGAGGCAAAACATTTATGGCAAGCTTCTAAAACTCCCCTTACCCCTTGCACGTTGAGATAGGTTTCCTGTTGTCCGGCAAAACTCGCTTCGGGTAAGTCTTCGGCAGTGGCGCTTGAGCGAACGGCCACATCTATGGAATGATAGAGATCATCGCCATAACGTTCACAGAGTCGGCGATAGGCAATAGCGATCGCATGACTTAAATCATCGGGGAACGGTGTATTGAGGATTAATGTGCGCGCTTGTTTACCTTTTTCTTGCAAGTTCTGCACATCATTTTCGTCTAAATCTTGGAAAATTTGTCTTAATTGTGCGTCTAGTCCGGCTTTTTCGACAAAGTGACGGTAAGCGTAAGCGGTGGTGGCGAATCCTGTGGGGACATTAATCCCTTTCGGGGTTAATTGTTGGATCATTTCGCCTAATGAGGAGTTTTTCCCACCGACTAATCCCACGTCTTTGCTGTCTACTTCTTCAAACCACAGAATTAATGCTTGTTCTCTAGAGGTTCTCGCAACATCTTGTAGTAGCATCATAAGTATTTTTACCTCTGTACTTTATACTTTCAGTTTAGCGACATACCATCTTCAAAAACCCTTGAGTTTGATATTTATTTACAAAACTCTATAATAGCAAACTCAGCTACGATCACCCTATCTCTAAAGGGTTTAATTGTCTAGCTAGTTGATACAAAAATTAATAAACTAATCAGGAGTCTCAACAGTAACTTTCCTCAATGATAGCCTTAGTTATCTCAAAATAGTTACAGCAGTTATCTCAATGGTGAGATAAGTAGGTGGGTGGAATTAAATATAGGATGAACGTAGAACGTAGGTTGGGTTGAAGCATGAAACCCAACGCCCGCATAGTTTACAGTACCGCTAACCCATCCTACAAATAATTGTGCCTCCCTACTTAGGAAGTTTTCGTTTTGGGGAGTCGGTCGTCAGCAGTCAGGAGTCAATACCAAATTAGGTTATACTTTTTTTTATGAGAAGGGCTGTAATTTAGCTTTAGGCATTTTCAAGGTCTGATAATAGTTCTTCTTCTGTTAAGTCAATCATCCCTACGCCAAAATCGGTCAATCTCAATAAAAAATTAACCCTATCCACTCCTAATAAATTGGCAGCCATACCCGATGAAATACGTTTCATCTCAAAGAGTTTTACTACCATAGCCCAGGTTGCTTCTCTCTCGAATTCCTCTTGCGTTTTTTGAAGAAAGTCGGGTAAATTTTCAGGATAATTTATGGTGAGTTGTAAAGTCATATCTCGTGCTATATTTATCTCATTTTTCTAGGTTGGATTTCACCTAGTTTATCTCCATCCAACCTAGATTTATTTATAGTTGTGTAATGGTGACATCAACAGTTTTAACCGTAGTTCCCAAACTGGATAAAGGAGGTTGAATTTCCTGTTCATTACCCACCACAAGAGTCACAATTTGATTCGGTTGCAGATATTGTTGGGCCACTCGTTGAATATCGGCAATTGTCACCCCTTTTACCGCTTGTTGATAACGGAAGATAAAATCTTGGGGATAACCATAGTATTCATAGGTCATCAATCGCGATAAATTTTGAGCAGGTTTCTCAAACTTAAAAACAAAAGAATTGAGAATAGCATTTTTAGCGTCTTCTAATTCTTTGGCAGTAACGGGTTGATTGCGAAGTCGCTCGATTTCGCCTAAAATTGCCTTAATAAAAGGTACGGTGGCATCGGTGCGAGTTTGACCTCCAGCAATAAATAAACCGGGATAATCATAACGACTATTCCAGATACCATAGACAGAATAAGCTAATCCTTGACGGGAGCGCACTTCATTAAATAAACGACCACCAAAACCGCTTAAAATCTCATTTAATACCGTTAAAGCGGGATAGTCGGGACTATCCAAACGACCCCCAAGATGACCTAATAAAACGCTACTCTGGGTTAATTGGGGTTGATTGACAACAAAGACACCTTGAAGATTTTTTTGGGTTGCAGAAGGGGTGACAATTTTAGTGGCAGTTGCGGGATTTTTCCAATCGCCAAAAGTTTTATTGATTAATGCTTTCATCGACTGAGAATCAAAATCACCGACAATTCCTAAAATTATTTGGTCGGGACGGACATAGGTACGATAAAAATCGATTAAATCCTGACGGTCAATATTAGCTAAAGTGCTATATTCTACAGTACGAGCGTAGGGGCTATTATCACCATAGACTAGCTTTCTAAACTCCCGACTAGCAATATCATCGGGATCATCATTACGTCGGGCAATCGCCCCTTTTTCCTGAACTTTGGCTAATTCTACCCTCTGACTTTCAAAAGCTGGGGAACGCAAAACCTCGGCAAAGAGATTAAAAACTGTTTCTAAATCTTCACTAAGAGCGCTAAAACTAGCAGTTCCAGCGTTAAGATCGATCGAGGTTTCTACTAGGGCTGCTCTTTGTTCTAATAACTGATTTAAGACATTAGAAGGATGTTTTTCAGTGCCACCACTACGCAGCACGGTTCCAGTAATATCGGCTAATCCGACTTTTTCCCCGGATTCTAATCTCCCTCCTGTCCGAATCATCGCCGTACCACTCACTAAAGGTAAGCTCCGATCCTCCACTAAATAAACCACCATACCATTATCTAGTTGATAACGTTCGTATTGGGGAACTGTAACTTCAGGAAGGGGAGGAAAAGTTAAATCGGTAAAATGTCGCGGGGTTTGGGCAATTGCCGGGGAACGAAAAGCTAGGACACCTATCAGGGTGAGCAGGATTAAACCTAGCCATTGTAAGCGTTTTTTCATGATTTGAGTCAAAATTATCGGAAGGAATAGATAAGAGGGAGTAAAAAGCAAACTTGGCCGCTTGTTACTTCGGTAAAATTCGGCCAATAGTGCGATTTTCGGGGGTAAAAGTCTCTTTAGCCACCCGTTGAATATCAGCTGCCGTGACAGCATTATAAGCATCTAATTGGGCGAATAAATTACGCCAATCGCCGGTTTTTACCTCGTATTCAATCAAGGATCGCGCCATGCCCATGTTAGAATCAAGACCTCTTAATAGGGCTGCCCGTAGTTGATTTTTAACCCGTTCTAATTCCTGTTCCGAAACCGGTTCATTTTTCAATCTTTCCAATTCCAAATTCAAACTCTGCGCTACTTCCTCCACACTGGCATTAGGAGCGGTAAGAGCATAGAATAACAGCAAATTCGGGTATTTATCTCCCGGAAAGCCGTTAAATCCCTGAGCAGCGAGGGCAAGTTGTTTGTCCTCCACTAAAGCTTTATACAGTCGCGAAGTTCTTCCTTCACTCATTAAAGTGGCGATAACCTCGTAAACCGCATGATCGGGATGATTGAGGGCGGGACGATGGTATCCTTCTAAATACCAAGGCTGCGAGGCTAATTTTAGGGTAATTTCCTTTGTTTTGGTTTGGTTCGGTTCCACTACCGTCACCTGGGGGGGTTTCGGTTTAGCGGGAAAACGACCAAAATAAACCTTAGCTAACTGTTTGACCTGTTCTGGGTCCACATCCCCGGCGATAGCTATGGTTAAATTACTGGCAGCATAAAATTTATCGAAAAAGTTTTGGATATCTGAGGGTTCCAGATTGCGAATATCTCGATCGTAGCCGATAACGGGACGTTTGTAGGGATGGACAGTATAAGCTTGATCGAGAAAAGCTTCGATTAATAGACCCAAGGGGCTATTATCCGTCCGCATCCGTCTTTCTTCCAGAATTACGTCTTTTTCTTTGTAAAATTCCCGTTGGAACACCGGTTCTAAAAATCGTTCCGATTCCAAAGACATCCACAATTCCAATTTATTCGACGGGAAACTGTAAAAATAGCTAGTTGCATCGGTGGAAGTGGTGGCATTTAAACCGACTCCTCCCTGAGTTTCGACGATTTGCCCGTATTCGTTGCGTTGGACGAATTTCTCGGACTCTGCCTTCGCTTGTTGAAATTCTTCCGTTAATTTAGCCACTTCTGCGCTTTTACTCGCTTTTTTGGCCGCTTGCAGTTCTTTGTCTATAGCTTCAAGGCGATCGAGGACTTTTTTCTCGCTAAGATAATCGGTAGTACCGATGGTTTTTGTGCCTTTAAAGGCTAAATGTTCCAAAAAGTGAGCAACTCCTGTTTTACCGTCCGGTTCATCGGCACCTCCCACATCCGCATAGGTGACAAAGGAAATAACCGGGGCATCGCGATTTTCTAGGATAATGAATTTTATTCCGTTATCGAGGCGAAATTCGGTAATTTTTTGTTGAAATTGCTTAAGGTAGGGGGTA
Organism: Microcystis sp. M079S1; assembly: GCF_020246425.1. Classification (NCBI taxonomy): domain Bacteria; kingdom Bacillati; phylum Cyanobacteriota; class Cyanophyceae; order Chroococcales; family Microcystaceae; genus Microcystis; species Microcystis sp. M079S1. The sequence continues at coordinate 51,351 of NZ_JADBSZ010000223.1, read as the reverse complement.
ATCGATTGCACATCGGCTGATTGCTCTTTCGCTTGGGCAAGAAGGGGTGAGAAACTCCCAAAACCCCAAAACACAAGGAAAGCGACCCAAAAGCCGATTACAGCCCGATAATAGGGGTTATTTTTAATGATCATGGATAGTTTTATCAGGTATCGTGGGAGCGAGAGATCGATCGCTATCTTCGATCTTAGCAGTCGATTGTTAGGAGAGGGGGAGTGGGAATTGTGAATTATGAATTATGAATTATGAATTATAAATTATGAATTGGGAAGTGGGGAAGTGGGGAAGTGGGGAAGTGGGGAGAATAAATAAAAGCAATCTCCTGACTCCTATCTCCTGACTCCTGTGTTTTAGACAAAAAATCTCCCCCTAAAGAGGAGAGAAGTCAAAAAAAGCACGAATAACAATGGGGGGGAGGCGGTTTTTATAGGTCGCCACCACGAAAAGCTAGTAGGAAAATGACAAAGGGGCCAGCTAACATGATTAGCGCCACGAAGGTGAGTTGAAAAATGGGTTCTAAATTGAGAGCCGCAAATAATTCCATGATGTCTCCTAACCTGTTTACAATGATTTAAAAGGCTAATCTGGTCAAAACCATTGTCTATCATACAGGGGATGATTCGCTGGTTTTCCTGATTCGATACAAAAATACATAAAGTTTTGTTGCAATTCTGAATTTTCCCGCTTTCCTCTTTCCTTCCCACCGAGGGACCATCTCAATGTTCAACTCTCTGACCACATCTCCCGACTCGTTAACCCGGATTTATACTGGTTTTCAGGCACTCTCGGATCCCCTGCGACTGCAAATTTTGCAACTGTTGCGACATCAGGAATTATGCGTCTGTGAATTGCGCGACCATCTCGATATCGCCCAATCTAAATTATCTTTTCACCTAAAAACGCTAAAAGAAGCTAATTTAGTCCGCAGTCGTCAAGAGGGTCGTTGGATCTACTACAGCCTAAATCTGTCTCAATTTCTTCTCCTAGAAGAATATCTATCCGAATATCGTCGTTTTGCCGCCCTTGTCCCCGCTCGTTTCTGCGAGGAAAATCAGTAACCAATCAAGATTTTTAGAAATATTAAAGCTTTATAACTAGCTTTTACCCTTGACATATCAACTTTTTTTGAAATAATAAAGTTGGGTTGCCCAATCTCCCATTATTCCCTTTCCACCTTTATGCGATGACTAATCAAATCAATCCTAAAGCCGCCAAAGCTGGCGGTAGCCTTAGTGTTTTTGAAAAATATCTTACCCTTTGGGTTATTTTCTGTATTTTGGCGGGAATTGCCCTCGGTCGGTTATTTCCGGACGTAGCGCGGACTTTAGATGCCATGAGTATCTATAACGTTTCTATTCCGATCGCCATCTGTCTTTTCTTCATGATGTATCCGATCATGGTTAAGATCGACTTTTCTCAGGCTCTCCGGGCTGCCCGTACTCCGAAACCAGTTATTTTAACTTTAGTGGTTAATTGGCTGATCAAACCCTTTACCATGGTGGCGCTGGCTCAATTTTTTCTCGGCTGGCTGTTTCTGCCTTGGTTGAGTCAAACGGAGATTATCCGAGGACAGACGGTAAGTTTAGCTAGTTCCTACACTGCTGGAGCTATTTTACTAGGAATTGCTCCCTGTACGGCCATGGTCTTGATGTGGGGCTATCTTTCCTACAGTAACCAGGGTCATACCCTAATTATGGTAGCAGTCAATTCCCTAGCGATGCTTTTTCTCTACGCTCCCCTAGGTAAATGGTTACTGGCAGCTAATAATTTTGTAGTCCCCTGGCAGACCATTGTTCTTTCTGTGTTAATCTACGTTGGTTTACCGCTTATTGCCGGTATCTATAGCCGTCACTGGATTTTTAAACATAAAGGACGGGCCTGGTTTGAATCGCGTTTTCTTCACTATCTCAGTCCTGTGGCAATCACTGCCTTATTGTTAACCTTAATCCTCCTCTTTGCTTTCAAAGGCGATTTAATTGTTAGTAATCCCCTGCATATTTTCCTGATTGCTATTCCCCTCTTTATTCAAACTAATCTGATTTTTTTTCTTAGTTATGTGGCCGCTCTCAAACTCAATTTAGTTTACGAAGATGCGGCTCCCGCTGCTTTAATTGGTGCTAGTAATCATTTTGAGGTAGCGATCGCCACTGCGGTGATGTTATTCGGATTGAATTCGGGGGCTGCTTTAGCGACAGTAGTGGGGGTATTGATTGAAGTACCTGTGATGTTAATGTTGGTAGAATTCTGTAAAAAAACCGCCTTTTGGTTTCCCAGAGATCCAGAAAAAGCCACCCTTCTCGATCCTCGTTGCTTGAGTTCTTACAAATAATTATTCACCATGATCCAATCGACTCACAAACCGAGAATTCTTTTTCTGTATGGCTCTTTGCGGGAACGTTCCTACAGTCGTTTATTAGCGGAAGAAGCTGCCAGAATTATCACTGAATATGGGGCAGAAGTGCGCTTTTTTGATCCGCGTGAATTGCCGATTTATGGCAGTGTTCCCGATACTCATGCCAAGGTGCAAGAATTACGAGAATTAAGTCAATGGTCTGAGGGTCAAGTCTGGTCATCTCCCGAACTTCACGGCAATATTAGCGGCATTATCAAAAACCAAATTGATTGGATTCCCTTAAGTATTGGTGCGGTTAGACCTACCCAAGGCCGCACCTTAGCAGTCATGCAAGTAAGCGGAGGTTCCCAATCTTTTAACGCGGTTAATACCCTGCGAATTCTTGGTCGTTGGATGCGAATGTTTACTATTCCTAATCAATCTTCGGTGGCTAAAGCTTATCAAGAGTTTCACGAGGATGGCACGATGAAAGATTCCCCCTATCGAGATCGAGTTATTGATGTGATGGAGGAACTTTATAAGTTTACCATTCTCCTGCGAGATCAGGTAGATTATCTGACTGATCGCTATAGTGAAAGGAAGGAAAAAGAGAAAAAACGGTGTTAGGGGTTGGGTGTTGGGGTGTTGGGGTTTTAGTTGAATTTCCCCATTTCCCCATTTCCCCATTTCCCTATTTCCCTATTTCCCTATTTCCCCATTTCCCTATCCCCTAATTAAATTTCTAGGAGTTAAAATTGTGAAAAAAGTCATGTTTGCCTGTAGAAAAAATTCCTGTCGTTCCCAAATCGCCGAAGGTTTCGCTAAAACTTTAGGCGCGGGTAAAATTGCCGTCACAAGTTCCGGATTAGAAGCGGCCAAAGTTCACCCCGGTGCAATCGCAGTTATGGAAGAAATTGGCATTGATATTACTGACCAAACTTCTAAATCAATTAGGGATTTTAATCCCGAAGATTACGATGCCGTTATATCCCTATGTGGTTGCGGTGTCAATCTGCCGGAAGGATGGGTTTTACAGGAAATTTTCGAGGATTGGTTAATTGATGATCCCGATGGTCAACCCATCGAAACTTTTCGCCGAGTTCGCGATGAAATTAAGGCTAAAGTTGTGGGATTAATTGAACAGTTAAGTAGGTAGGTGTTAAAAGTTGTCAGATCCCCACCTTATCAAGGAGTTTGGGTAGGGTTGATTCATGAATCAACCCTACTATGAATCAACCCTACTATGAATCAACCCTACTATGAATCAACCCTACTATGAATCAACCCTACTATGAATCAACCCTACTATGAATCAACCCTAGGGGGGCAGGGGGGATCAGAGGCAAAATCTATTTTTAATTTAATTATAACTACTTACTTAAGTTAATTTTCCCCAAAAATCTTCGGCTCTCTTGTCGTTTGTGTGATAGATTTTAGCGCTCGAATCTGTCTTCCTCTCTCTGTCCTTTGTGTCTCTGTGGTTTATCCCCAAGAGAATCTTTTTTCCAGTCTATCCCTTCGGGGAGAAAAATAATAAGGGGAACCACAGTTGATGAAGAATATCTTCATTAATCCGACGCACTGCTAACCATTCCAACATATTGGAACGATGGCAGGTGGCTACAGTGATCGCACCGATATCATCTTCTTCTGCTGCCGTCAAAACTTCTAATACAGGTGTTCCTTGTCGCACTTGGCTCTGTACTTGCAAACCGAGTTTTTCTAGTCGCGCTTGCACCGATTCTAATTCCCGACGGGCATCATTTAAACGAGATTCGGTGACACCGGGATCGCGACTGATATTTTCCACTACCCGGAGGAGAAGACATTGCTCAAAAGAGCCAGGGGAGCGAGTTTGAGCGTATTTTTCTATCTGTTCAATTAGATAAATCGCGTCGGTACTGCCGTCGTAGGGAATTAATAAATGTTTCCAGAGATGTTGACAGCGCAGGGCTAATTCATCGCGAGTATAAACTGATAATAATTGCGGTCGGAAAATCAGCAGCGGAATATCGGTAATACCTGCGATCGCTAAACTGGTACTACCGAATAATTTTTCTTGGACAGCACCGCGCATGGGATTTCCCATCAAAATCACGTCGATAGAGTGATGAGCGAGGATTTCCCGCACGGCATCCACGGGACGACGGTTAGAGATTTCGACAATAACTGTCATGCCGTCGGGAATATTTGCTAAAGCTGGGGATAATTTTTCTTTAGCCGCATCAATTTTTCCTTGATCTACGGCAGCTAGGGTGGGTTGTTCCCAAACCGGAATACTGTGGAGGAAGATAACTTGTTTTAAGCCGCTCAGGGCTAAGTGTGGCACACAATGGACAAGACGATGGAGACCATCGAAAAGATCTGTACAGATCAAAGCGCGCTCGAACATAAATTAACCCCTAGCAATTCGGTTATCCTTCCCTAAGAATAGCTAAAAAGGTGAAGAAATGCGCCCCGCATCCCTAGCTCGTTTCCGGAGAAACCCAGCCGGAGAAAGAGGTCGCCCGCAGGGGTGAAATGAGTTATTGGGGAGCCCAGGGATTAGAATCTAGACCCCACTGGTGTTTGAGAAAAGCTTTGTACATATTTTCTCTGACCATCATTTGTTCGTAGAGCTTGATCAGGAAATCCTGCGCTTGCTCCTGACTCATTTTTTCTACCTGAGTCTGAAAAGAACGAATGTTGAACTGTTGTTCTAAGGAAAGTTCGATCGGTTGAGACATGGTGTTCCTCCTCGATGAAGACAGTGGTTGATAACAAGCGAGATGGGTGATTGGTATCACCTTTTTTAACTAATGTAACAAATACTTGACAAAGTGTCAATGTATCTGTAAAGAGGGTTTTGCTTTTTCCCTCCCGTTAGCTAGGATACCCCGCCGCCAAAAGGAAAGAAGCATATAATGATACATTTAGCAAGAGTTTTAATAAAATTTTGCTTACTGTGAACAAATACTTAAGTAGTTATACTTATTTTTTTCCATGGCAGCCCGGAGCGAGAGAAAATATTTGACAAATTGTGTAAACATTCTGTAATAATCGAAGAGAGCGACATAAATCGGGTAAGTTGAATGATTAGCCCTGTTAACAGCTAAAAAGCGTAACTCCTAGATTCCGTTACTCTCGTTGAAATCGTTAAGGATAGTCAAAATTGACGGCCACAGCCGCTATCGTGCAGAAACTACAAGCTTATCGCTGGGAAACATCCTCCTTAGCTCTGTTTGCCTTAAAAAAATCAGGATACAGGCACGGAATGTCGCACAAGTTTTTACATCACCCTATACTTGGAGGAATCCATCATGTCCGTTCGTCTATACGTTGGTAATTTGCCCAAAGAATCCGTCGAGCGCGAAAAATTACAGGCGCTTTTTGCCGATGAAGGGGATACGATCACCACTAAAGTCATCAAAGATCGCAAAACTGGCAAATGTCGCGGTTTTGCCTTCGTTACCGTCCCTAGTGATGAACTAGCCGACCAGTTTATCGAAAAATACAACGGCCAATCCTTCATGGAAAACCCGATCAAAATCGAGAAAGCTCTCCCCCGGAGCAAGGGAGGTAAAGAAGAAGGAGAAGAAGCAGAAGGGCCGGAGGCCAGCGTAGAAACCCCGGAAAAAGTCGAAAGACCGACTCCGAAACCGACGACGGCAGCACCGCGCAAATCCAGTAGTGGTGGTGGCGGCGGCGGCAAAAAACGCAAGGCTGAACGGGGTGGCAATAATGCTCCGAAAGTTACCAGCGATGGTGACGCTTTACAGCCAGATCCCCGTTGGGCTAATGAATTGGCTAAACTCAAGGAAATGTTAGCAGCTCAGGCCACTAATCCCTAATTGCATTGACAAGAGGGCAAGGGATAGCCGATAACTAAGAGGTTCAAAACATCGCTTTTAGGAATGTGCATCATGACAGCAATCGATCCGGTCATTCTCATGAAACAGGAGGTCGGTAAAGCCGCCGCTAATCTAGTTCAATCTAATTCGGTCGTGGGATTGGGAACTGGTTCAACAACGGCCTACGCGATCGAATATCTGGGTGCTAGACTGCAAAGCGGGGAAATCAGCAATATTGTCGGGGTTCCTACTTCTTTTCAAGCGCAAGTTTTGGCTAGGAAGTACGGAATTCCCCTCACTACCCTCGATGTCATCGTGAAGATGGATATCGCTATCGATGGGGCCGATGAGGTGGATCCCCAGAAAAACCTGATTAAAGGCGGCGGTGCTGCCCATACTCAGGAGAAAATTGTCGATAGTCTCGCCGATATTTTTGTCGTGGTGGTGGATGGCAATAAGCTGGTGGATAAGTTGGGATCGACTTTTCTTTTGCCGGTGGAAGTGTTACCCATGGCCATGACTCCGGTGATGCTGAAATTAGAGGCCCTCGGTGGTAAACCTTCTCTCCGTATGGGAGTGAAAAAAGCCGGCCCCGTGGTGACAGATCAAGGCAATTTAGTTATCGATGTTAAATTTGATAGTATCGATGATCCGGCTGATTTGGAAAGAACTATTAATAATATGCCGGGGGTTTTAGAAAATGGTTTATTTGTCGGGGTTGCTGATCTGATTCTCGTCGGTGAAATTATCGACGGTAAGCCGGTAGTCCGCGAGATTAGGTAGGATTAATTATTCTTAATCTAATAGTGAAACAGGCCTGCGGCCTGTTTTGTTATTATGGGTATATATAGACAAAGAGCAAAATAACGAGAGGCTATAGGTTAATAAAAAATATGTCCCTTTTTGACAGAAAATACTTGGGAAGATTGCAACCAACGGGACTCAAAAGAACTGAGATGAGTGGTGGTAATTAAAGTTTGAAAACGGTCTTCGATCGCATCTAATAATTGATTTTGTCGTTCGATATCTAATTCCGCTAAAACATCATCGAGGAGTAGTAGGGGAGGTTCCCCGATAATCTGCTCTAATAACTGTAATTCCGCTAATTTTAAGGCTAAAACTAAGGTTCTTTGTTGTCCTTGGGAACCGTAGGATTTAGCGGGGTTTTGGTTAATTAAAAAATCCACTTCATCCCGGTGGGGACCGACTACCGATGTCCCTAGTTGTTTCTCTGCCAAACGACGGGTTTCAATCTTATCTAAAAAAGCCCTTTGTACCCCATTGACATCATCTTCTACCCAAGGCACATTAGGAATATATTGTAATTCTAAAAATTCGGTTTTTCCGCTAATACTTTCGTGCCATTTTTGGGCTAAAGGAATTAATCTTTGCAGGACTCGCGCCCTTCTTCTCGTTACTCTTGAACCGGTTTCTGCTAGTTGTAAATCCCAGAGTTTTAGCTGGGATAAATCTCCATAAACTTTTCCCTCTAATTCCTGTTTACGAATCTCTTTTAAGAGAGCATTTCTTTGTCGTAAAACCTGATTATATTGCTGTAAAATATGAACGTATAGGGGTTCTAATTGAATTAATAAAGTATCTAACCAATCTCGGCGAGCTTCCGGACCACCGCGCACTAAATCCAGATCGAGACTAGAAAATTGTACCGCATTAATCACGCCCAAAAAATCGAGATGACGGCGCAGGGGTTGACGGTCACGGATCACGGTGCGACGACCGGAAGAACGGAGAATTAAACTTAATTCTGATGCTCCATAAAGACGATTAACCCTAGCAAAAATTCTCGCCTCCGAGTCCGATTCTAGCACCAGATCCCGATCCTTGCTGACTCGATGGCTCTTGAGAGTGGCCAAAAGTTCGATCGCTTCTAGTAAATTGGATTTTCCCTGAGCATTATTGCCCAATAATATTGTTTTTTTGGACTCGAATTTTAGCAACTGTTCGGCATAATTTCTAAAACTGTGAAGATGTAGGTGTTCGAGATACATTGCAAGTTGGGGGTTAGCTGTTGGGGGTTGGGGAAGTGGGGTGTGGGGTGTGGGGGAGTGGGGAGAAAACAACTGATAACTGATCACTGATAATGGCAGCGGTTTAGGGTTAAGTGAATTTGGTATAATTCCTCTTGACAATCAATATTTTATAGTAGCTTTTACCTTGAAAATTCCTTTTTTGCCTTTAAAACAGACTGAAAGTCTATCTAAACTCGCTTTGATTGCTATACTCGCTTTTGATGCTTCTGTTTCCCTCGCAGGACAATTTCCCGATGGCAGAATATTTTTTGAGAGTTCTCCCACTCTGGTTAATTTCTCCGCTACTTTCCAATCCGTGCGTACTTGGGGGGCAAAATACTATCTTACCATCGCTCTACCGCCGTCTCTCGGGGCACCCTTGGGTAAAGTAACCATACAACAGCAGCCTAATATTCAAACTATTGCTTTTCTTCTCGATCAAACCTTTGCTTTTCTTGGCGATCGCAATCAGCGAGGCGAAAAATTAACCCTAAAATCCACTACTTTTGACCCCAATACTCAGACGATCACGGTCATTTTTGATCCTCCTGTCCCCCCCGGTAATACCGTTTCCATCGGTCTGAAACCAGTACGAAATCCTGATTATGGTGGTGTCTATCAGTTTGGAATTACTGCTTATCCCCCCGGGGAGAATTCTCCCGGATTATATCTAGGTGTCGGACGTTTAGCAATTTATGAGGCTGGCGATCGCTGGTAGGCCGTTCCGCGTCTAAAAACAGTAAACAGTGAGCAGTAATCAGTGAGCAGTAAATATGAGATGACTGCTCTAACTTTCCCCTCTGAGTTTTAGAAAAATTTAACTTTATTCAATCCATGAACATCTGTTCAGATGTTATACTAAAGTCAGTAAAGAAGTTCCGAGGTAGTAACCATGATCGCTGTCACCACCATGAAATGTGCTTGTGAATCCTGTACGTGTCAAGTATCGATCGCCGATGCCATCAAAGAAAACGATAAATACTACTGTTGCCAAGCTTGTGCCGATGGTCACGTTAAAGGGAAAGGCTGTGGACACCCGGGCTGTGTTTGCGGTTAAATTTAGTTATTGGGGAGAAGGGGACAAGTATCGGCATGGAAGATTTGATCGATACCTCCCTTTCTCAACTTTCCCTTAATAACCGATCAGGAAAAAACATGGCCCTAGAGAAAATAGCACCGGTTTGTGGGGAATCCCATCACCAAGAGGGGAAATTTCAGCACTTGCAGGGATTAGAAATCGAAAAAGCCCAAAAAATGGCCGAATTTTTCAGCCTTTTGGGGGATGCCAACCGCCTCAGAATTCTGTCGCTTTTAGCCAAAAGAGAATTATGTGTTTGTGATTTAGCCGACGATTTAGGGATGAGTGAATCGGCCGTATCGCACCAGTTAAGAACCCTAAGAGCCTTAAGATTAGTTAAATACCAAAAACAGGGACGGAGAGTCTTTTATCGTCTTGCCGATCATCATGTTCTTGACCTTTATTATGCGGTCTCGGAACATTTAGAAGAGCCAGCGGACGAGGATTAAAACAGTCCCAAAGCGGGTAAAACAAACTGTAAGAGCAGAGAACCAATCCCCTGCACCATTTGGTCTAATTGAGCGTTGCCACCACCTTGTTCTCGCGGTTTTAGGGCGATTTCCATGCCTTTAATAAAATTCTCTGCCGCTTCGTAACCGGGGGTATTACCTTGTCGTTGAAAGAGAGTCGAAGCCATTTGAGCGTCCTGGGCCGCTAGCGCATTTTGTCCCAGACGATAGTGAGCCATGGCCCGGGCCAGATAAGCTGGAGCATATTCTGAGTTAATTGTCAAGGCCTTATTAAAATTTTCTATAGCGGCGCTGGTGCGTCCCTGTTTTCCTTCCACCATTCCTAGACCATAGAATAGTTCAGGAGTACCGGCACTACTGGGAATTCCCACCGCACCCTGCACGTATGCAGTGTCTAGTTTGGTGTTGTCGAGGTTAGCATTATTGAGATAAGTGCCTCTTAAATCCGCACCCGTCAAGATTGCCCCGGTTAAGTTCGCTCCAGTCAGATTAGCACCAAAAAGAGAGGCTCCAGTTAAATTTGCGCCACTCAGATCCGCCCCACTTAAATTAGCTTGACTAAGATTGGCCCCGACGAGATTGGCCCCATTTAATTTTGCCCCGACTAGATTCGATTGCACTAACCCCGAACCGCTCAGATCGCATTGGGGACATTTTCGGGTGGATAATAATTGCTGTAGGTGGTTTAAATCTTCCCCATAACCAACTAGGGAGAAGTTCAGGGGAAGACTGAGGACGAGGGTTAGGGCGATCGATTTGTACATAGTTTAAAAAGAACTCTATTTATTCTTATTGATAATAACCATGCGATCAGGGCCAATCGCTGAACTAGATTCTGCTTGAGAAATCAGCCCTTGTCCACTAAAATAGAAGATTAGAGGCTCTTAAGGTCAGAAGAAGCGACAAAATCGAGATTTTTTGCCTTTTCAACAGCAGGTTTTTTAGAGGAATTTCCCTATTTCATAATGACTACTCTACACGGTAATTGGCTGATTGGTTCGCAAGATAGTGTTTTTTTTCTTTGGGGTGAACAGTGGCAAGGGAAGGAATTAAGTGAAACAAAGGAAAATCATCCTTTTTGTCTAGAATCCGGGGCATTAGCCCAATTTATCGGGAAATTTTCTCCTCAGCTTGACCGCTATTCTCCAGAATCAATCAAGCTCAGTTTACCTAGTTATTCCCCCCCAAGGAAAAAATATTTTTTACCGCTGCTGTCTGGGCAAATTCTCGAACCCACAGCTAAATCCTTGTCTTGGCAACCATGGCAGATATCAGGATTAACTTTTTCTGCGGGGATGATAGTACAGTTATGGGAGAAATTGCCCCTAGCTAAGGCCGAATTTATCGGCAATGATCTACGATTTTGGCTATATTTGCACCGTTGGAGTTTAGATTTATTAGCAAGGGGGAAATTTTTAGCGGGAATAAATCAGGGTGAAAGTTGCTGGTATCCCCTGCTGGATAGTACCATCGATCGCACTCGTTTAGCTAAGTTTATCCAAACCATCCCCCCGGTCTGTCTTGCCTATCAAGAAAATAGCGAACCACAAACAATTATTCTCGATTGCTTAAAAAATATTGTCGATGCTCGTTTGCGACAAAAGATAGATAGTAGTGTTAATATTTCCCCCTCATTGATGGTAAAACCCTGGTTACAATCTTTAAGCGGTGATCATCATGAGATTGCCTTAGAAGCCAAGAATTTACAGCGTCTAGAAAATGCTTATCATAACTGGGTGTTTCCTATCCAAGAAAGTTTGGTTAATGGCAATAATCGCCAATTAATCGAGAATCAATACCGTGTATGTTTATGTTTACAACCTCCCAGTCTAGGGACAGTGTGGAAACTCACCTATTATTTACAAGCGTTAGATGATCAAGAATTTCTCATTAGTGCCAAGTTGATTTGGTTAGAGGGCAAAGAAAGTTATCATAGTTATCAAAGAGTTGTCAATAATCCTCAGGAAATTCTCTTAAAAGGATTGGGATTAGCGGCGCGATTGTACGAACCAATTAGAATTAGTTTAGAGCAAAGACACCCGGAGGAATGTTCTCTTGATTCGCTCGAAGTTTATCAGTTTATTCGCTCGATCGCTTGGCAATTGCAAGATCAGGGATTAGGGGTAATTTTGCCAACGGGTTTAACTGCTGGTAGTAATGAACAAAGATTAGGAATTAAGATTGCTGCCAGTGTAACTCCCAAAAAAGGAGAAAGATTAAGTTTAACCAGTTTGTTAAACTTTCAGCTTAAATTAGTGGTAGGGGAACAGGAAATATCGAAAAAAGATTTTGATAAGTTATTAGAGAAAAAATCGCCGGTGGTGGAAGTGGGGGGCAAATGGTTAATCCTACAACCTACGGATGTCAAAGCAGCTCAGGCAATTTTAAATAATACCATCGCTCCCCTTAATCTCTCGGTGGAAGATGCCCTGCGCTTGAGTTCAGGAGATAATAATCTAATTGCTAAACTGCCGGTAGTTAATTTCCAAGCGGAGGGAGCATTAAAGGAATTAATTGATAATTTAAATAACAATCAAGGTATTCAATTAATCAACCCACCGCGGGAATTTCGGGGGGAATTACGTCCCTATCAACTCAAGGGAGTTAGTTGGTTAGCTTTCCTAGAAAAGTGGGGTTTAGGGGCTTGTTTAGCCGATGATATGGGTTTAGGAAAAACCCCGCAATTAATCGCTTTTTTACTAGCATTAAAAGAAGAGGATATGTTAGTTAATCCTGTGTTAGTGGTGGCTCCCACTTCTGTGGTCAATAACTGGGAACATGAATTAAGAAAATTCGCTCCCACCCTGGCTGTTTTTGTGCATCATGGTGAAAAAAGATTAAAAGGTCAAGCTTTTGCTCAAGAGGTAAAAAATAAATCGGTTGTTATTACCAGTTATCCTTTAATCTATCGCGATCTGTCCACTTTAGAAGCAGTACAATGGCAAGGTTTAGTTTTAGATGAAGCTCAAAATATTAAAAACTCTACGGCTAAACAATCCCAAGCAGTGCGAAAAATACCCGCAGGATTTCGGATTGCCTTAACGGGAACTCCCGTAGAAAATCGCCTGACGGAATTATGGTCAATTTTGGATTTTCTCAATCCCAATTTTTTAGGAACTCAAACATTTTTCCAGCGTCGTTTTGCCCTTCCTATTGAAAAATACGGCGATCAAGAATCCCTGAATAATTTACGTTCCCTTGTCCGTCCCTTGATTTTACGGAGATTAAAAACCGATAAAAATATTATTGAAGATTTACCAGAAAAACAGGAAATGAATATTTTTTGTGGTTTATCGAAAGAACAGGGACAACTTTATCAACAATTAGTCGAGACAACGCTCCAGAAAATTGAAGAAATTCAAGGAATTCAGAAACATGGATTAATTTTAACCTTGCTAATGCAACTAAAACAAATTTGTAATCATCCCGCCCATTTTTTGAAAGAAAATAGTTTAGAAACCAGTCAAAGATCGGGAAAATTATTACGCTTAGAAGCCATGGTAGAGGAAGTGATAGCAGAAGGCGATCGAGCTTTAATTTTTACACAATTTGCCGAGTGGGGAAAACTCCTACAAACCCATCTCCAGAAAAAATTAGCCGAGGAAATATTATTTCTCTCCGGTTCTACCAAAGCCAAAGATCGGGTAGAAATGATCGAGCGCTTTCAAAATGATCCCCAAGGGCCAAAGATTTTTATTCTCTCCCTGAAAGCGGGGGGAACAGGATTAAATTTAACCCGCGCTAATCACGTTTTTCATATCGACCGATGGTGGAATCCAGCCGTAGAGAATCAGGCCACCGATCGCGCTTTCCGCATCGGACAAAAACGCAATGTTCAGGTACATAAATTCATCTGTACGGGAACCCTAGAGGAACGCATTAATGAGATGATCGAAAGCAAGAAACAATTAGCGGAACAAACCGTAGATGCTGGGGAAAATTGGTTAACAGAATTAGATACCGATCGCCTGCGAGATTTATTATTATTAGATCGATCGGCAATTATTGATGAAGAAGAAACCGATTAGAAGCGAACTACCTGATAAACCGTGGAACCATTCTCAAACAGGGGCCGATAGTAGATACCGCTACAATTGTAATAAAGCGTATTGTCAGTCGTGATTGTGGTGCAGCCGTCGGGAAGATAGGTGACAATCGCACCGATGGGAGGGGCCACCACCGTGTAGGAACTACCGCTAGGCTGAAGATAGATGCCGTCCGAGTAAATGTAGGAAGTGGAACCCACATAGACGGTATTGTAGTAGGGGGGGAGAGTAGCGATCGCTGAACCGATGACTAGGCCAGTGGTCAACCCCACCCAACCCCAACCCGGGGGGACATAATAACCGCCACCGTACCAACCGCCACCACGCCAGTAACCGTTGCGATTATCGTCAATAAAGTTCTGACGGTTCTGTTGGCGATCGCTAACCTGCTGCTGCCGTTCACCCTGTCTTTCGCTGCGTTCCCCTTGACGGGTATCGGTTCTTTCGGTGCGTTCCCCTTGACGGTTTTGTTGACTGGTTTGCCGTTCCCCCTGTCTTCCAGAAAAATCTCTGGAAGGTTGGGAACGATTACTAAAATTCCCCCGGTTTTGCAGATCACTACTGCGGCTAACCCGTGGGGAAGCTCCACCACCCCCACGACTACCACCACCACCGCCACGACTACCGCCACCACCGCCACCGCGAGCGTCCACATAATCCGTTACCAGTAAACTTGTACCCAAGAGGAGGGCGGCAAGAACACATAAGTTTTGACATAAAGATCTTTTCATGGCCCGGACTCCTTGATTTTTTTATCTTCCCAGATTATTTTCTGCAAGCGTTCGACGGTTTCTGGTGCAAAAAAAACGCTCTCCTGTTTCTACACGAACTCTGGCGGGAACATTTTCTATAATAAATCTGGGTTGGGTTCATAATTAATATCGCTCTTCTGGGACTTTTGAGAATGTCCCTGTCAGAACAGAATCGGCTTAATTCTTCTGAGAACATCCTGGAGCAACTGTTCTGGACACTTGCCGATAAAGCTCGCTTTTCTCGCTCGGAAGTCCAACGATCGCAGCTGATCTACCATGATAACTCCTGTCACTGCCTCTCCATCTGGAATCTTGACGTAGAAAGGGTTCTGGCGTTGCGTATTGCTCACCGGACAGACAAAGGCAAAACCAATCTTGCGATTAAAATCAATATGGCTTACCACCAGTGCTGGACGATTACCCATTTGCTCATGCCCAATTTGTGGGTCGAAGCTCAACCGCAGGAAATCTCCACGTTCTGGAATGTATGTCACCAAACCTCCTCTCCCATTGGCCGTCCCCAATCCACTTCCGGCTCCGGTGATTCAACAACCTCAGCCAGTAGTTCTTCTAGGCTTAACTCAGGCAAGGCTTGAATTAGCTCAATTACTAGCTTTCCGTTTTCCACAGAACATTCAACAACGTCATTGGGATTGAGGTTTAGTGCTTCCACCGCATACTTGGGAATCCGAATCGCTAAAGAATTACCCCAGCGTCCAATCTGCGACTTCATTATCCCACCTCGAATTCGTTAGATATTCAAAGTATATCAAAACGCTGATTTAGGGGAATACCGACAAGCGATCGCATTTTATGAACAGGGTTTACTGCTGGGATTGATTATCCCTAGGGGGTAAAAGTTCGATAGGGATCGACTCTGATCCCGGTTGGAAAGTGAAAGTATCGGCGGGTGTACTGGGATTAAAATTCCAGTCGGATAATATTGCCGTGTACTGGGGTGAACCGGGTAGAGTTTTATAGGTGATAATCGCTTTCCTCAGTAGGGGGGTGGCATCCTGCGTGACCCAGATTTGATAATCGCGATCGCTACCGATCAGCAGCAGGTGATACATCGGTTCGCGGTTGACCATGTCGTTGCCGATAAAAATAATTTGCCTGACATCGGCCATTAGATCTGCACAGGGATCGTTCGCTGCTAGATTTGACATGGGAATGCTGATCCCGTACCTTTGCTCTACTTGGTCTAAGGCTTCATCTAGAGTATTCGGTGCCGGTTTCGTGACGTATAGATCCCGTTCCAGATCCGCGAGGGTGAAGGTTTTACCGTCGTAAAAAAAGCGGGTAACTCGTTCGTCTCCAGTGTAGTCCGAGCGCAGGCGATCGGGTTTCTCTACCCAGATGTTTTGATAGGCGCTGTACTGAACTTTCGCCCCGGAGTCGAGTACATCGTCATAGGTGACATCCATATTGACGGTGAACGATCGCTGTTTGGTTAAATTAGCACAGAGCTGCTCGATCACCTGTTCCGCCGTTTTTGGGCGGATTTCCTGGGATAGAGTCGGTATTTCCGCCAAGACTCCTGCGGCGGTGACCGAAGGCAAAAGTAAAGAAAGAATCGGCATAAAGCGACGCATAATCATCTAATATTCTCCAAGGCGATGGATTGTTTTGGTTAACGACCATTGTGTAAACTGACTAAACGAGCGATAAAAACGGCGGGATAGAGAACTCCAGTCATTCCTTCTAAATTGGCTAGAACTCTAGCGACTTTACTGGTAGGAACTATATCACCGTAACCAACCGTGGCCAGGGTAGTAAAGCTGAAATGAAGTAGATCCGCCTGGTTGACGGTTTTAGCGGCGGAGCTAAAGGCATCGGGTTCAAAAATATGGACGATACTATAAGCGGATGCCCAGAAAAATCCTAAGAGAAAATAGACACAAATTCCCCCTTTGATGATATCGGATGTTACCTGTTCGGCGAGAATTAATTCTCGTAAAATCGAGTACACGCATAAACTAATAAAAGCTAGAGAAATTAATGTACTAGACAGATCGAACCAACCGGTTAAATCGCTATAAATAGGGATAATCGTGCCGAATACTCTCAGGATAAGTGCAATTACAAACAGACCGATATTACATCTTAAAGCCAATTTACTGCGATCGATCTGATAGACGGCGATGATCAGGGAGAGGGAGAAGAAAAAGAAAATCAGCAAATCTCCCAGGGGTAGATATACTAAAAATGGGTAAATAATGTAGAGCAAGACTAGATTTGCCAGCAGTCGATTGTATTTATTTTCTGTTGCCCGCATCAATTGACGAAATTTCATAGCAGCGAACCTTTAATTGGCTTAAGCATATATCAACTCTTGCTTTAAGGGCTTTTCTCTCTATTCTAACTCTCCTCCTCTGACAGAAGAGGGATAAGTTAGATCTTAGCGTTCAGATCTTAGCATATAGTACAATTAATACTAAGTAGCTGGTTATAATTAAATTAAAAATGGATTTTAGGTTCGATCCCCCCTGCCCCCCTTGATAAGGGGGGTGTCGATAGGCGGGGGGATCTGATAATTTTTAACGCCTAACTACTTAAATCCCCTTATAATAAATGAAATTAAAAGCTTGACTAACTATCATTGGCTAACTTGTCATTGATTGTTAAGCTAAACGGCGCTTAACCTGCATGATCCAACAGCTATAACCCTTTTGGAGTCTATATCGGTGATCCGAAGTAAAAGCCGTTTAGCTTATCAGCTTTTCAAAAAAGGATTTTACTATTATTTTAGTGAGATTCAATCCCTGGCAGTTTTTTCAATAAAAAACGGTTCTTCTCAACCTAATATGTAAAAACGGAAGAGCCTAAAAAACTAACAGAGTCACTAGCAGTAACAGTGCCAGATTAGTCGGCCAATAAAGTAGCTTTGGGATTAAGTTGTTTTTATAATGAATCCAATCAAGTTTGATATTAGAAGCAAAAAGGATGGCATTAATTGCCACTAAGAGGATCATTATATATAGTATGAAATAGAAATAATCGAAATAAATAATACCTGCCGTGATAATTTTTTGTCTGAGATTAATCTGATCGATAATGATAATAAAAAGAAAGGCTCCACAAGCGGAAACGATCTCTAAAGCGGTAAAATCTTGATTTTCACCGCTCTCTTTATGTTTGATGATCAGTATTTGAATACAAAAAAGCAGTAATAGGACAACAATAATTATCATCATATTGCTGATCAGTATATTGATAAAATTTCGTTGAAGAACAACCGTAAAATAGAGTTCGGGAAAATTGTCCTGGCCGATATAGCTGTTAATGCCAAAATTGGTATTATAGTTATTGAGTTTGTACTGGAAAAAACTACTCTTAAGATTCCAACCAGGTAAAACAAAATCCTCTGCTAAACCGGGTAGGGAAGTAGGAACCATCAAATCGTAGGCATCAAAATCTGGGGTGAGGATGATATTTTTGTAGAAGTCTTTAGGCCAGAGGCGAATCCAGACATCTTTAACATCAAAGGGATACTTAGAATAATCAAAGTTTTCCCGGAGTTTAGCTTCAAAATACCAGAGGATCACTTCAAAATTTTGGTCTTGATGACGATAAATTTCAGTCACATTGGGATCAACTGCTTCGGGAAGGATAAAACCCCGACTGACGTTTTGAGGGATATTCTTATCATACTTTTGCCAAATATAGCCCTTAACAAACACATCATTAGCATCTTCAAATTCTAGAGACTGCACAAAAACTCCTGTGGAAATATAGAGGGGGGAGTCTTTAGGGTTTTCGGATTTACGAGATTGTAAGAATTTATTTAAACCCTCTTCTTTCAGAAGCACTATATTGTTTTTCTGTTCGATTTTATGTTCAGAGATTTGGAGATACCAGATAAATCCGATTCCCGCCAGCAAGACAACAGAAGTGGAAGAAGAGACAGCCCAAAGACTGCGAACACTGCCTTTATAAGCGCGAAATAGTAGGATAAATAGAAAAAAGAAAAAGCTAATTATTTGTAAGTTAATCAGGATAAGTTTATTATATAAGCTCTTGGTGTTTACTAAAATTTCATCTTGAATGAAGACAGCAGCTAATGTCCAACCTGTAGTAGGAATAGGTTCAAAAAATATCCAGCTAGATTGTCCCGTTAAGGGATTTTCAAAATCCATTTCAATCTTAGAGCCTTTGAGAGCTTTTTCGGCGGCAACTCGCAATTTTTCAGATTTATACTGTTGAGAAATTTGCCAGATGTTTTTTTGCTCTTTAACCCAATCTTGTCTAGGACTATAGATAAAAGTTCCTTTCTGAGATAAAAGAAATCCGTAGCCAGTGTTCCCTAGTTTGAGGGAGTTCATTAAGTTTTTTACCCCATCTAGGGAATAGTTGGCGAATACTACCCCAGAAGGAATCTTTTTTTTGGTTTTCGGATTGAGGCGATAAAAAGGAGTGCTAAATTCTGCGAGGAAAGTGTTACTTGCTACTCCAAAATAAGGTTCTAGCCAAACTGAACCGGAGGCTAAGGGATGGATATACCAATCACCCTTTCCAGGTTGAGTATAATCGTAAAAAGATTCCAGTTGCAGTAATTGCAGTTTACCCTGTTTTCTGATGTAGTAGGGACCATACAGACGAATCTGAGATTTGTAAGTATAGGGAGCATAAGCCGCACCGACTCCGAACCAATTGGGATTTTGTTCTATCGTGCTTTTTAATCGCTCAAGCAACTGTTGATCTTTAAGTTTTCCTTTACTGATATCCTGCGCGATAGAATTGGCACTATCCTGGAGTTTACGAAGCTGGTTATCAATTTCTTTAGCGGCGCGGACAGCTTCTTGTCGGGCCTTATTTTTCGCTGTTTCTCTGGTTTGATTTTTCTCCCGCCAGTAAGCATAAATGGTGAAGGTCGCCAACAAGAAACTGATTATGCAGAGAGTCAGGGACAGTCTAAAGATTCGTTGTTGCCAAGGATTGGTTTGAGTTTGCATTTTGACCTAACCTTATTTTATTTTAATAATCTTTGCCGAGAATCCGATCACAAAAATTGCGATCGCTTGCTTTTACTTTGGGGTTATGCTGTAAATAATCCTTTAACCACTTGCAAGCGTATCTTTGGATATCTTTAGGTGTTAAATCGCGAGCCAAATCCCAAATAATTATTGTTTTGTTGCTGCTCCCGGAGACAAGAGTTTTACCGTCTTGACTAAAATGGATAGCGTTAACATCAGCCCCAAACCCTGGCAGCATATTCACTAAAGTACCGTCTAGTTGCCAAATTTTAATGGTATCATCACTACTAGCCGAAGCAATTTGTTGTCCGTCGGGGCTAAATTTAACGTCCAACACCGAATTAGAATGTCCTTTGATGGTTTTAACAGAGGAAGGAAGCCATTGTCCCTTTTCATCAGTCTTCCAGAGTTTAATAGTATTGTCGCCACTTCCAGAAACGAGCATACGACCGTCTGGGCTGAAATCAATCGCTAAAACGGGACTTAGATGTCCTGTGAGAGTAAGAATACTAAGCAAAGTGCCATGGCCATCTAGCCGCCAGATTTTGATCTTATTATCGGCACTTCCAGAAGCAATAAACTTACCATCTGGGCTAATCGCCACTGTCTCAACAACATCAATGTGTCCTCTCAGGGTATTGAGCAATTTACCATCTAGCCCCCAGATTTTGAGTGTTTTGTCCCAATTCCCTGAGACAATAAACTTACTGTCGGGGCTAATTACGAGGTCGTTAACACCACCAGTGTCTCCTTTCAGGGTATTGAGCAATTTACCATCTCGCCGCCAGATGTTCACCTTTCCGTCTGGACTTCCTGAAACAATAAATTGACCATTAGGACTAATCTTGACAGTGCTAACTGAATCTTTACGTCCTGCCAGTTCATTCAAGAATGTCCCGTCTGACTTCCAGAGTTTGAGCGTTTTATCCCAACTTCCTGAGACAATTAGATCAGCATTCCAATCTACAGCCGACACCACATCGCTATGGCCAAAAAGGGTGGTCACTAATTTACTGTAAGGTCTCCAAAGTCTAACCTCGTTGTCGTCACTCCCCGAGGCAATTTGCAGATTTTTACCGTCGTTATGGACATCAACCGTATTAACCGCATCGCTATGTCCCCGGAGAGTCATCAATAATAAAGTGCCGTCAAGTTTCCAGAGTCTGACCGTTTTGTCATAACTTCCCGAAACGATTTGCTGACCATCTGGGGTAAAAGTCAGCCCGTTAACAGAAGCCTCATGCCCTTCCAGTGTACTCAGCAACTTCCCGTCTCGTTTCCAGATTTTGATTGTTTTATCCCGACTACCTGAAGCAATCAACTGACCATCCGGGCTGAAAGCGACTGCCTTAACTGTATCCTGATGTCCTTCCAGTTTCCTAAATAAGGTGCCATCTCGTTTCCAGAGTTTAACAGTTGTATCGTTACCAGCAGAGGCAATCAACTGACCATCGGGGCTAAAAGCAACTGTGAAAACGTGATCCCGATGCCCTTTAAGTGTCCTCAATAAACTCCCGTCTCGTTTCCAGAGTTTAACAGTTGTATCGTTACCAGCAGAGGCAATCAACTGACCATCCGGGCTGAAAGCCACTGCGTTAACTGTATCCCGATGTCCCTTCAGTGTCTTTAATAGGGTCCCGTCTGTTTTCCAAAGTTTGATTGTATTGTCTGTACTAGCGGAGGCGATCAACTGACCATCGGGGCTGAAAGCCACTGCATTTACTGAACCTTTGTGTCCACCACGCTTTTCATCAAGAGTGGCTAATAAACTTCCGTCTCTTTTCCAGAGTTTGAGCGTATTGTCTGCACTAGCGGAGGCAATCATCTCACCATCGGGGCTAAATTTGACTCCTAAAACATCGCCATAATGTCCTGAGAAGATATTAGCTTGTTTGATGCCATAGAGGGCTATCTTGAGCATCTCTTTCAGATCATCTTTCCGCTCGGGCGGTAGATTAACGAAAGGTATTGACTCTAAATCTGTTTCTAGCCGCTTGGCTTTGATGGCTGCTGTCAACGCTTCCAATTGTTCATTTAAGGCAAAGGAAGCTTGACTGGTTTGACGGACTGCGACAATCTCGCTAATGGCTGCTTTGCGATACTCCTTGGCGGCAAACAACCCCGAGCAAGTGGCCACTCCCCCAAGCAAACTGACGACGACTAACCACTGCTTTTGCCGTCTGGCATTTTTTTTCTCTTGTTCTAGGCGTTTTTCTACCTCTTGGGTTCGTTCTTGCTGAAGCTTGAGTAACTTTTGTTGTCGTTCTTTTTCTGCTGTTTCCGCCGCTTCAATGGCCGTCTGACTAGCTTGAATAAATTCCTTATGTAACTCGGTTGCCGGTGGTTGTTTGTTTTGTTGCTCAATTTTCTTTAACCAAGCTTGAGCGAGGACAAATTCACTGCCTCGTAGTAGTAAGTCAGCATTTTTTTGGCTATTTTCCCATTCTTTGGCTCTCTGTAACCATTTGCTATGGTTATGAACGTGATCTCTGTCCGTATGTATGGTTCTAACTAACTGAGTAAAATTGGTCAGAAAGTCCCCGCCATGCTGACTAAAATCAAGCCACTGAATACTAGCTAAGGCAGCGGGCAAATCTTTGGCTGCAACTTTTTGGTGTAAGATCGGGATAATTCGCTTATTTAATTTTTGGGCATATTCCACCTCATCAGAACAATAGGGGGAATTGATTGATTTGGGAGAAATAATAAATACAAAGTTGTCGGAAATTTCAATGCCTTGATAAATTTCTCGGCGAAAATCTTCCCCGGAAGCGATACTTTCTTGATCGAACCAGGTGAGCTTTCCCAGGGAGATTAGGGACTCATTTAATCTTCTTGCTAAATCTGAATCGGCACGAGAATAAGAGATAAAAACCTCTAAGGAAGATGCTTTAGGTTGATTGAGACTGGCGGTAATAAATTCTTCCTGTAGCGGTAAGGGAGGGGATTCTGTTCGCTGTTTAGCTACCTTCAGCCAAGCTTCAAAATGTTGGAGATTATAGCCCCGCAATAGGACACTAGGGTTGTGGGTTTGCTGCTGCCATTTCAAGGCTTTGACCAACAGGACTTTATGACTTTCATGATAAGCAGCATCCCTGTTTAATTCCTTCAATAATTTATCGATACTACTGCGATATTTTTCCCGATCTTCATATTCAGTTAATTCAATAAATTGTAATTTCTGTAACTGGGAGGGGATTAACTCAATATCGGTCTTTTCAATCAGCAGAGGAATAATGCGTTTGTTGGTAGCAAAAGCGTGAGCAAGTTCTAGATAACAGTATGATGATTGCAGGGCTTCTGGAGATATTAAATAAACAAAGTTATCCGCCCCTTCAATGCCTTTATTAATTTCTTCCTCAAAGGCAGTTCCCGTTTTAATATCTGTCTGATTAGTCCAGATGGTAAAGCCTTCGCGCATCAGAGTCTTGCCAATTTTCTCCTTGATGACATTAACTTTTTCCGACGATGACAGAAAGACCTGTGTCATCAAATTATTAGCATTTTTACTGCTTTCGCTAATAAATTCGCAGTGTAAGTCCGTGGGCAAGCAAGGCGGCTGTTCCTCAGTAAATCTATGTTTTAACCACTTTTCTGCTGCCTGTCTCTCTTCGCCAATTAACAGATAATTAGTTTGCTTATGATTCCTCGACCAATTTAAGGCTTTAACTAAAAAAATACTGTGCTTTTCGACATAATTTTTGTGCTGATGAATTGCGCCGATCAAACCAGCAAAAGAGCTTTCAAAATCATCAATTTCTTCTCGGAAATAGATCCAGTTAATTTTGCTGATCACTGGGTGCATATTCGGAAAACTAGAATCCCTTCCCTCAGCTTGATATTCTTGCCAGTCAGCTTCAGTTTTATCTGGATTTCTTTGCCGCCAAGTTTCTTGGCTAATTTGTTCAACATGAAGCAGCGGAATAATGCGCTTATTATACTTAATTGCTAGATTAATTTCTTTCAGGCAATATGGCGAATTAACTGAATGGGGGGCGATGATAAAAATAAAGTTATGTGTCCTCTCGATGCCATCATTAATCTGTTCTTGATAGTCCACAGCCAAGGGAATATCTTCTTGGTCGAACCAGACGTTTAAGCCTTCTGCTGCCAACCTTTGATTAAGTTTGATAGCCAAAGCTTTACTATCAGCACGTCCATAGGAGATAAAGACATCAAAAAAATTTTTCATTTTACTCTCCCTGTGGACTTTAGAGAAAAAGAAAAGTTATTTTCCTACGCGCGCGGAGTAAGTAGTCGGACAAAGACCCTATCTAGTAAGGACTAAAGCCCAACTACAAACCTAATTTTATTTTTTACTGGGTTGCACCGAGTAGGACCCCGTTTCCAAGTTGACGGTAAATGTGTACCAACCACTGGCTGTAGGAGTAAATTGGAGAGGGGGAGGATTGCCGTGAGTGGTAAGCTGTCCGTACACTTTCAAGTCTTCAATTCGGGAATGGGCGGGGTCGGGGTTTCTTCCCAGAAAGTCCCGTCCGTAGCCGTCCAATTCGTAATCGGCAAATACCCAGAGCCAACCCCAATTATTGGCATTGTACTTATACTCATACTTGCGATTGGCTTCCAGCTGGACATCTTTGCTAAAGATGTGAGGGCTAATTTGTTGCATATTGTTGGCGGTACTGGTCGGCTCCCACGCTTGCAGTGGTTCGGCGAAATTCCCCACTAACTGTAGGGTTTCAATCACGGCTGGCGGTTGCAAAGAGGCATTGCTTAAGGATTCAATAGAAAACCGATCTTGAGCAGCGTCGTAGGTGAATTGGTAGGCTCCAGTTTCCTTGACTTCAACGAAAATATTAGGCTCGTTAGGCTTGCCATGCCAACCGCGACCGATCAGTTTGTTGGGGTGATCGGATTCCAGCCAAGCACCGAGGGCCATTGTATCCAAAAAAAGCTCCCCAGAAATGGCAAAATTTGCCCCGTAAATACCCGGTTGTAATTGCAAAGTTTTAGTCCAGATCTTGTCACCAACAGATTCCATATTGTGTTCTGCCTTCGTGGGATCGAATTGAACATCGGGATAAAAGGTGCCGAGTAATTGCAAAGAGGTCACGTCGTTCCAAATTTTGACGGGTCTTACCCCTTCAGGAGCTTTGACTTTAAACTTATATTCCTGGGGATTCATCTGGAGGGTGTAATTACCATCTTCAAAGACTTGAATCGTGATTGCGGAGTGCTTGCTCTGTCCCCCGCCGCTGCCAAAGCCAGTTCCTCCGGTGAGAGTATTTTTGCCGTTATTGTAAGCACCAAATCCCCAGTCCTCGTTGTGGTTGGCAGAGAATAAAAATTGATAGACTCCATCGGCTCTAAAATCAATGCCCCCATTCGCCTTGAGGGGGATTGTTTTCTCCCACCAATCCCCGTTTTTTGTGATTTCGTGGTTGGCACGGGTTTCATCAAATTTCTGGAACATATCTTCATCATCCCAGACAAATCCATTCAGTTGTACCGATTCAATTTTTGTTAGGTAAGTGGGATGAGGCGTGACATCAAAGGTTAAGTTTGAAGGGTTAAAGCTAATTTTATAAACATCGTCACGGTCAACTTTGATGATAATATTCTGGGCTTGGTGAGCGAGTTCTCCTCCAACCAATTTAGGTTTACCTGTACTATCCGTTCGGTTGTGATCGGCCTTGAAGGTCTGTTGCAAGTTTTGATTAGTAACAAAACGGAAAGCATAGATTCCGTTACCGTGGCGGCCTCCATTCGCCTTGAGTTCTAATTCCTTGTAATAGAGCGGGCCGTCTTCAATCATGTTGTTTTCTGGTAAAAAGGGATTCCAGTGCCCTCGGTTGTTGTTAACCGTTCCCAGTAACTGGGCACTGGCGGGACATTGAGAAATGTCCGGGTTACACAGTACCGGAATCGCCATTCCCTCGGTTTTTTGATTGACAATTGGAGTAGAAAAAACCTGATTGCTCACATCAGCCTTAACTGGGTTAACAAACACCACAAAAAAGGCAATGATGATGGTTAGCAACGTTTTCAGCCATACAGAGAGTGAATTAGTCATCATTTTTTCTCCATGATTTAAAGCAGAGAACTCCCATCGGCATCATCGAACACAGATGTTGTCGGAAGTTTTGACAAAAAACATGGCATCTCTAGGTTGAATTGAAATGCCCCCTCTTTCGTTATTACCCCAGCGAGTTATCTGTTTCTGTCCATCCCCACCAACAGTGACAGACATGGGAAAATTGTAGTGCAGTTCTTGATAGCAACCTGCGTCTAAACCAGGCATTTTAGCATCTGCAACATCAAATGTATTGCCGGATTTATTGATCATGGCAATACCTAAATCGCCTCTTTCAATAAAGAGTAAATTTGGGCTATCTCCCCCCGTGGCAATCTCATTACCATTCGGGAAGGACTGAGATTGTCCCATCATTTGCTCATGGAATGCCACCCCCGCCTGAACAATAGGATCTGAAGCATCCTCCCCATAAATTAAAGGTAATCCATCGGCACGGGAAAGCACGAAAGCATTGGCTAAGATACTATCCCTTGAATCTAATCCATAACCCCCATAAAGCAGGCTGCCCGGAACGGTATCATGGGTTTTAGCAAAGGTGACAGCATTGGGACCGGGTAAAGCTCCATTTCCACTTCCGGTATCTTCGAGAATACGCAAATCACCACCCAGACTAAAAGCTCTTTTAAGGGTATTTAATAGGGGGTAATCCGTAACATCAAGATCGTGAATAGAAGTATAGGAAAAAGCCATTCTTGGACTATCTTCGACAATTTCCCCATAGAGATAGACATCGGAGGGGACTCCCTCAAGCACTTCTTGGAAAAATCCCGGTTCAATATGTTTAAGCGCATCAAAACGGAATCCATCAGCACCAAGGTCTAAAAGCTTATTAATGTAATTTTTCGCCTCTTGACGGACATAGGGAGATTCAGTGTTTAAATCGGGCAGTCCCCCTTGTCCACTACCACAGTCTAGTCCTAGCCATCCGTGAGTAGCTTGATAGGAATCATCATAGTTTTGAATGCAGGCCCTGCCGTGGAAATCTTGAGCAGAAAAGCGTGGATATTGCAGGGTATTGGGATAATTTTCATAGTTGGCCATGTGATTAAGCACCACATCTACAATAATTTTTTCTCCCTGTTGATGGGCTGTGTCAATAAGTTCTTTTAGCTCATTTTCATTACCTAAAGGACTATCAATCACAGTAAAATCAATCGGTTGATATCTTCCCCACCACTCATTAGACGGGTTACTTAACTGGGGGGGTGAGATTTGAATATAGGTGTAACCCTGGGCTTTAAGTTCAGGAAGTTCCCTTTCAATCTCCCGAAAAGGAATATTAAAGGCATGATAGATCACATCAGCCTTAACTGGATTAACAAACACGATAAAAAAGGCGATGATTACGGTTAGTAACGTTTTCAACCCTATAGAGAGTGAATTAGTCATTATTTTTTCTCCATGATTTTAGAAATTTTCAACGGATATCGGTGAAGATTACTTCTTGGATAGAACTAGAATTGTCTTGAGTTGAGTGATTAATGATCTCGCTAACCTTGCCCTCATAGAAATAAGGATAGATAAATTTATCCTCTGGTTTCTCCTTAAAGGCATAATAAAGCTGAACGGGTTGACTATGAATTTGCTGCATGGTGATATATCCTACTAAAGCGTGTTCAAATGAATGTAGGGCATTTTTCCAAGAATGCTGTTTCGGAAAACATTTAGACTCGTTTAATGGTTGAGTAGCCAGACAAGGATAAGGTTTATTCGTCTTAGCACTTACCATGTGCCAGATTTCCTTATTTTCTGGATCGACCATGTAATTAAACCAATAGTTATAGGTTTTTGGCAAGTAAACTGCATAGCTTGGATCGACTAACCCTAAAGTTGCACTCACCTGATCCAATTCTGCTAAACTCCACCATTCTTTATCTGGGTCTATTTTGCCATTTTCATCAAACCCCCTTGCCCAAGATCCAGTTTTTTTCAGGTAAGCTGTTTCCAGAATTTCTGCTGCATGATTCTCCCCAAATAAGGTTAATTCTAAATCATCGGTTAGCTTACCGATTTGATAAATTAACCACATAGTTTTAACGGAATGGCCAAAATCCGTATGCGGTGTCCCTAAATGTTTGATGTTACTATTGGTAACAGCACCCCAAAACAGATTTTGTTGAGGACTATAAAACTGATTGATGATAATGTGGGCTAAATGATTTAGCTCTTGCTTCCATTGAGTTCGCTCTGGTTCAGCTAATGTCGGGGTTAACCACAACATATAACCATAAATTTGATCCAGTTGGGAGACTAATTCTTTTTGGTTGGCTTGCTCTCCATCCGGAGAAGGTTCTTTGACCCAATTAATCAGATCCAGAGTCGGCTCGTAATAGGTGTCAAAAATGTAGTTTTTAACCTGGATGATGTCCTTTAAAACAGCAGCATCGCGGGTGAGATAATAGTAAAATCCCATCCCACTCAGAGCATAGGCTAAATCTTGACTGGTTCTTTGTAGTTTTTCTGGTCCGGGTAAATGTTCGGGTTCATGCCAATAGCTATAAGCTCCCCCATTTTGCCGATCTAAAGCATATTTTCGCAGATAATCGGCTCCGGCTCGAGCATAGTTTAAATAAGTCTCATCACCAGTTACATGGAAAGCTACTCCATAGGCATAAACTTGTCGAGATTTGGCGCGGACATAGTCTCGATAATCCGGCTCAACCCAAACAATACCAGGTGCGGCATATTTTAATTCTGGACAAGGTGACTGAGAGTTATATAAGGAACCATCATTACAGCGATAAGTAGGAAAATTCCCCAGCGGTTGACCTAAAGCTGTCTCCATTTCCCAGAAAGGTAGCAGCTCTTCCGTCATGTGTTTCTTCCAGCGCTCACCATTGGGTAACAGCTTCAGCAATTGTTCTACATTAACTGTATTAACGTTTTTATCAGCTAATACCTGAGAGGGATAAGCAACTAAAATTCCGCAACTAAAGAGGAAAGCTAAAACAATAATAGCGATCCTTTTTCCCGTGATTTGTGTTGGCCATGACTGAGTTTGATCTAACATGATTATTGCCTCAATAAATGTTGACAACAGGCAGGATGCCTAGATTAAATGTTTCAGGAATCACACCCCCTCGGTGGTTGAAGATTTATTTAATCAAATTGCAGTTAGTATCTTTCTTGATGGCTGTTTGTACGAGCGCCTGAAAATAAGCTTCTACATCAGCAAAAGAGCGTCCAGTTATTAAATCATCATCAATGACAACTTTTTCGGGAGCCGGAACAAAAATCGCCCCGGCATTATGAACATCTGCCAAAACCACCGTATGACAAATAACCTTACGTCCCTTTAATAAGGCTGGAATGGGAGTTAAAATCCATAAAGCATGACACAAAGCGCCTTTGACAATTTTTTTATTTAACATGGCCTTGGCAAAAAAATCCACTGCTGGGGGAGTAGCAAGTAAATCCGGACTTCCTAAACTGCCTATTGGCGGAATTTCTCGCAATCTCACACTGCAATAATTTGCCGCCATAACCACAATATCGTAATTATTCGCCTCCCGATCTGCGACATCAACATCTACTACTAGAGTATGAATATCTTTAACCGGACGCTCTGGACTATCGATATCACAAACTAACTGTCTGCTTTTTGCTCCCCATAAATAGGACAGTAGCTCAACTTCTGCCCCCAGCTGCGAGAACTCCCTTTGATAATACTCAATCTCGGCTGCAATATACTCTGTCTCGAGAAGGACAGCGACTTTTTTTCCAGCTAAAGGTTTATTCACAGCTATTTTCTGGCTAAGGGTTGATTCACATTTAGCAGAGTGGGCTAGGCCACTGTCAAGTATTTTACCGACAAGACCTAGCCACTCAATGTCGATAGAATGCTCCTACTTCTCAATTAATAAAAGTAGGGAACGCCCATTGACATCATAGGTTGAACCTGTCAGTAATTCTTCCGAACCAGGAGCATTAAAATTGTCCTGACTTTCCATAAAGCCGGCGGTATCGGCGACTCGATACCATTGCTTACCCGGAAGATTAGGGGGGAGTGTTGCCTGGATATTTCCCGACCAACTATTGTAGGCGACATAAATAGATTGTACGCCGTCTCCCAATTCCGAGCCATCCAAACGATAGGCCAGAAAATGTTGGTTCGGATCCGAGAAATAATTGCTATCCGGTTCATTTCCATCACTTCGCAACCAAGTAAGGTCTTTTAAGCCATTGCCATTATTATCTGTACCTTTAAAGAAATCGGCGGGACGTAAAGCGGCATGGGCATTGCGAAAAGCCAGTAACTTCTGACTGTAGTTAAAGAAATGGGGATACTCCTTGATATTGTCATAGTCGAGCCAATTGGCGGCAGAATCGACGTTGTACATATTGTTATTGCAGTACTGGGTACGATACATCTCATCTCCTCCCGTCATCATTGGGACACCTGCCGAAAGCATCTCAAGGGCGAGGGCAGTGCGAGTGGCTTGTCGCTGAAGTGAGGGATCTCCTCCCTGATCCCAGGACAAATTATTATCTGTTCCTCCGTCAGATGGTCCCTTATCCCAAGTCAGTTGGCTGTTGGTTTTCTGGTTACAGTTATAGACATCCCGCAAGGTAAATCCATCATGGGCGACGATAAAGTTGACCGAATGCCAAGGCTTACGACCATCATCCTGAAATAGATCCCTCGAGCCGGCAAAACGGGTTGCCAATTCGTTAGGGGGAACGTTTTCAACTCCTAAGCGGTTTTGGGCTTTACGGAAACTATCGCGGAACTTATCATTCCATTCTGCCCAACCACTAGGGAAGTTCCCCATCTGGTAGTTGGTGACGGCCCAAGGTTCTGCAATCAAGTCCGCCCCATCTCCCCCATTGGCAGGACGTACCGGCAATTCCTTAACCATCCGATTGAGGGCATTTTCCGGGTTGAATTTGTTAAATTGAAAACATCCCCGCTGGCAGTCGTTGCCAATCACCGGCGCGAGGTCAAATCGGAATCCATCTACTCCCAGAGTATCTTTCCAGTAGGCCAGGGAATCAATAATCAAATCCCGCACCACAGGATTGCCCGTGTTCAAATTCGGCCCGACCCCGTTATCACTGTAGTAGTAACGCACGTCGTTGCTGAGTTCGTAATAGGTGGGGTTGTCTAAACCTCGCATCGTGAAAATGGGGGAAATATTTCCCGATGAATCCACGCCTTCTTCCCCTGTATGGTTATAGACTACATCCACATAGACTTTCAGTCCCTGTTCGTGGAAGGCTTTAGTCATCTGCTGAAATTCTTGGGTCGGCCCCCCCGGAGTTTTATCGGCAGCATAGCGGCGATCCGCAGCAAAGTAGTTATAGGGGTCATATCCCCAGTAATTATCTCCAGCCGTAGAAGCGATCGCATCGTTGGTGTCATTTTGCATCGATTGCAGGGGCAGAAATTCCACGGCTGTCACCCCTAAATCTTTGAGATATTTGGCCTTGAGTGCCGCTCCGGCATAAGTTCCCCGCAGGTTTTCGGGAATGTCCGGATCGTTTTCCGTTAACCCCCGCAGATGAACTTCATAGATAATCTCATCTTTGAAGGGACGAGTCGGTTTATTGCCGATGTCAGCTTGAGCGAGCGGCAGGACAATCCCTTTCGGTGCTTGGCTTCCCGTGTCAAAGGCGCGGTATTCTGGACCTGAGACATAAATCCCCCCATTGGTCTGCCCGGGGGCGGTGGGAATTAGGCGATCATGGCTTACCTCCACTGCATAAGGATCTAAGAGGAGTTTATTCGGGTTAAAGCGGTTTCCTTGACCGTCCACATCCCGCACAAACCCAACGGTCGATCCTTGAGTCCAAGAGGGATCGTAAGTCCAATTCGGCCCCCAAGCGCGATAGCCGTAGTAGATGGTATCTTTTATCCCCTTGGCTTTCAGAGTTGAGACGGGTACGCTAACAGACCAAATTTTGCTACTGCTATCTTGGGTTAAAGGAAGTTTAAATTTTTCTGCTGCGCCCAAATTCTGGTCGTAGAGCCACACTTCCAGGTGGGTGGCGGCATTAGAATAGACGCGAAAGGTGACATTATTTTGGGTTGCGTCGAAAGTCGCTCCCAGGTTGTTAGCTCCCACTGCTAGAGCCGGTTCGATGAGAGAGGGGATGGCAAAACTTAACACCAGGGATAACAGTGCTACTAAGAGCCAATGCTTGGGGGAGGAAAATTTCCCTCTGTTATTTGAGTGAGGATGCCATCCCAATGAGAGTCGAGCGTAATTCATGTTTTTCCACCTCGAGCTAATCTTTTTCAACGCCTAAGAGATTTGGTCTGGCTCAACGACATTAGCGTCTAGGAAAGCCTTTTTCACCTGCTCGTTAGCTCCCTCGACGGAGAGGGTAAAGCTGCCGCCTGTTTCACGAGTACGCCGACGAATGTAATAGGTTAAGTAGCGCAGGGCTTCGTCAGAGATGGATGTCAAACTTGAGGCGACGAGAACTACTTTTTGTGCCTGTTGGATTTCTAGGCGGTTAAACTCTTGTTCCAGTTCGCCGATTGCCCACGAGTCTCCTTGATCGATTTCTCCGGTTAAATCCACTTTGGCAACGCCCTCGCTGAAGTCTAACAGAGCCGCTTCAAAAGTAATACCTGTCGGATAGATCAGCACCCGGATTTTCTTGTTGTCGTAGTTGCTCGGAAGCTTGACAGTCAATGCTTTGGCATCAAAGTCATCATAGCGCGCCCCCTCAATCCAGACTTGTTTAATATAAATACTGTCGGGAGGCAGGATATCGGGAGCTACCCGCAGAATGCGATCGGGGAAGCCGCCGGGGACGGGCTTGAAGTAGAAATCCATCGGCTCTTTGAACAGCAGCAAATTGGTATAGACGGCCGCTAAATAGCACAATTCAAAGGAGTGATAGCCGGACATGGAGTGGCTGCCTTTGCCCCATTCTGTTCCCAGCAAATACGGGATGCCATTGGCCAAGACATTGAAATAGACTCCTCCCGCTTCGTGATCGAGGAAGTAGGCATTATAGAAGGCTGTTCCTTCCCGGGCATAGCGTAAAAATTCGGCATTTTCCCGATAGACTCCCGACAAAATGTAATAGGCTAAAATGCCCTGTTCCATTTGCCACCAAGCTTTGCGATCGTGCCAGAAGTATTTATAGAAATTGCCCGCTTTTTCTTGCCGATCCTGCATATCGTACCAACCGCCCCGTTGACGGTCAGAGCCGACTTCAGCAATGCTGGTGGCAATCTTGTTAGCAAAGTCTTTATATTCTTGCTTGTTTTTTAGTCCGTACATCCGGGTTAAATTCCAAGCAATCTTGAGGTTGTGACCAATAACGCCTTTGTTCGGCTGCTCTTGCTTACTGTAATCTGGCGACCAGTCATCATTGAATTTTTCTTGCACAAAGGGACTGTTCTGGTAATCTTGAAAATGCTGGGTTATAGTATCGAAGGTTTCTTCGAGAAACTCCGCATATTCTTCTTTCCCCGTTCCCAGCCAGAGGTTAATTAAATAAGCGGGGGCGTGGTCGCCCACAGAGTTCCAATTCTTCTTGGCTTCATTGTTGTGCGCTTTTAATATCTGGCCGTAGGGCTTAAGGGTAATGGGATCGATGTGGGAATAGTAGCCCCCTAGTTTGGCATCTCGGAAGTAATCCTTAAATAACTTAACCGTTGCTTGAGCATCGGCGAGGATTTTCGGATCGCCCGTGACTCGGTAAGTCTGAACAGGACCTGCTAAGGCATAAGTCTGCTCATAGCAAGGAATGGCATCAAAATCTTGCCAAAACTCCGAGGCAAAGACTTTATCTTCTCGTCCATTTGGTTGCAGATCTACAGCGTGATACCAGTAAACGATACCGGCATTTTTATCTTCAAACCGCAGGTGATCCCGCAGGTATTCAGTTCCCTTGTTAGCGGCTTCCAGATAGCGATCGTCCCCGGTCATTAAAAAGGCTGTGGCAAAACCATAGACGAGGCGAGAAATTGTATCGGTTTCTTGTCGGCCACTTTTTTGTTTTTCTCCCGTAACCCCTAAATTAGTGCGGTAGAGAGAATAGTCAATATTAAGCTTGCCGTCAGGAGTGCCAAACTGAGACTTCAGATAAAAGTCTCCTAATTGCTTGATTTGAGTGATCCACCAGTTTGGTTGTTCAAAGACATAGTCATTGCTATAGTCATCGGAGCGTCCAATAAAGTTGATCTGTTTGGCCTCAAACCGATACTGATGGTTATCGAGGGGATAAAAGATCCCATAAGCAAAAATAAACCGCCCCCGCTGACCTTGTTGCTTGGGTTGGCCTGATTCAATCAGGTCTCGCATCGCCCCCGTTGCATCCTGATAGGCTTGTCCAAGATTGCGAATCAGTTGCGAGTAGGTATTCGAGGTCAGATAGACGGTATATTCGCGATCATCGGAAGTTTTCAGACCAAAGGAATCGGTGGTTTTGTCATAGCTGGTAATGTAGCCAGCGATCAGGTCTGAGAAGGTAAAATCAACAGCGTTAGCCATGGTGATTGCTCCTAAAAATAGAGGGTGGATAATTGATAAATTGATAGGCGGTGAAGGATCTCATGATTTACCAAATACCGCTATATTCTTGATCAGCGAAATTCTGGTCCGATAATCCAGTGTTCATCAGTCACCATTGTGTGGATGTATTTAGATTCAAAAAGATCGGCAAAGTCGGGCAAGATTTTCTGTTCATACTCGGTGGATTTATAGGCTTTTTCCAGTTTTTGAATGTCATCAAACCAGAGCATTGAAACACAATCTAGTAAGGATTCTCCAATCCCATAAAAACTATCCCTGACATGGCATTGAAAATAACGGCGAAGCCCTGGAATTTTCATGACTTTGGCGCTATGACTTCCTAGCATTTTCTGGCGAAATTCTTCTAAAGGCATTCCCGCTTTGCGTTTAACGAGTATCAAGAGTTTTACCATCGTGGATTCCTTTTGTAAAGGCGGCCCCTCCATCAAGACGTGAGTATTAGTATCTAATCCTACGGTACGCCAGAAGGCAGCCCAGTTGGGTTCATCTAGTCGGGCTCCTGCTAAGAACTCTTTTGACTGGAGAGATGCGAGTTGTTCTTGTTCGTTCTCTAGCCAAATTTCAGCAACACCACTAAAGAGCGGCTCTTCTGGTTCCGAACCAAAAGGAATACGAGTATCGACCATATAACGCCTGATTTGAGGGATTTTGCTGGCGTAATAAACTGCGTGGAAATTAACCCAGTAGTTTTGAAATTCCTTTTCACTCATACCGGGCTTGGGATGAGCAAAGATCAGTTGATGAATCATATTCCTATTCTCATAGTACAGGACAAAAAGTTGGAAAAGTAGGTGAGGGTTAGCATTCATTCATAGGCTGTTTTTCCGGCCAGATTCTCCCAAGCGGCAATATCCTCTTGCAGTTTTGCGATTTTACCCCGCATCACACCGATGGCATCACCACCTAATGGTAAGTGTAGAGGAGAATGATCAGATTTCAGAACTTGGACAATAAGGTCTGCCCCCTTATCAGGATCATTAGGTTGTTTTCCCGTCAAAGATCCGAATAAATCCCGCAATTTGGACGCAGGAGTACCTACATATTCCGGCAGAATTTTCGCCGTTGAAGAAGCTTTAGCAGGAAACTCCGTACGAAAAATTCCTATGGTGAGGACGGTGGTTTTAATGTTGAATGGTTCTAATTCTTGAGCTAAGACTTCTCCAAGTATGTCTGTCGCTGCTTTAGCGGCACAATATACTCCTAACCCTGGATAACCTATAAAACCGCCAACGGCGGAGAATTGGAGTATATGACCGGATTGCTGTTGACGCATCGTGGGTAAAACTGCTTGAATTAGGCGAAGTCCACCGAAGAAATTCACATCAAAAATTCTCTTGACTTCTTCCTCGCTTGTCTCTTCGACCGCCCCCACCATACCAGAACCAGCGTTATTGGCTAAAACATCAATACGTCCAAAACGATCAAGAACTTTTTGCACTCCAGACTCAACAGCATCATGATCGGTAATATCCATTTCAACTCCAAAGGCTTTGAGAGGGTTTAAGTCCTCAAATTGAGCAATCTGTTCTCGATTACGCAAGGTACCAGCCACATAAGCTCCTTCTGTGAGCAGTTTTTTAGCCAGTGCCAAACCTAAACCAGCGGACACTCCTGTGATGAGAACTACTTTGTCGTTGAGATTATTTGTCATGATTTTTGGGTAAAATTTTCGAATTAAGTGATCATGGTTTAGGGGTCAAAAGGGTTGAGTAAAACCTATGTGATTGGTTCCAGACCAAGTTGTCTCAGAAAGTCGAACAGATCGAAGTACAGATGATATTCAACGATTAGGCCATCTTCAAATCGCCACACATCAACCGCCGAGACATCAAGGGTTCTGCCTGTAGGAGCAATTTCTCCACTTGGTAAAACTAAGGGGCCGGTGTGGGTTCCCGTAGCGTGTAATTCAAAAGCTAATGTCTGTCCAGACTCAGCAGATAGACCCCAAATTTCATGAGTAAAGTCTGGCAGAGCCCGGAAGTGCATCAACATCCATTCCCGGTAAGCTTCACCCCCAGTAAAAGAGCCGATGGGGGTGCGTATATCTGCCGATGGGCTAATCATTGCCACCACCTCGTCCATGTTCTGAGCATTGAGAGCGGTAAAGAAATGTTGAGCTTTTTCCAGTAAAAACATGACAAGAAGTCTCCTTCAATACTTAACTTATGAGCAATTAGGGTTTAAAAAACTCAAAAGATTACTTTTTTAAGCTTTTAAAACTGGGAAATATGATCAGGTCATGGGATGTTTTCTGAGAAAGTTTAAAGCCGCTTTTCCTACCTCCATAGGATTCATGCTTTGCATCCCGTGAGTAGCATTCATAATGCCAGCTCGTTCAGCTTGGGGTAGCCATCTCATAAGAAACTGTTGAGCTTCTCGAAAACCGGGCATAGCGGCCTCACTATCTAGACCCATCACAGCTAAGACTGGCATTTTAGGCTTATTCTTGACTAATTCGTCTGCTTTTGACATTCTAAATCCCCAATTGACAATGGCTGGAAAATCTATGGTAAAAGCTATATCGGCGGCGACTGCAACTCTATCCCAAACATCCAGGGGATTTGTCATCTCCACAGCCCCAAGGAAACTAGGACCGCAGACATCCTCCATATAACGTTGAGCAGCCCCTAGTTTATCCCCTGCTTGAAACATTTCCATAGCTCGATTAAAGGCTCTGGAGTTGGCTTCTACCGCAGCTGGAGATTCTCGGTTAAAGTAAGGTTCAAGAAGTATAGCAGAATGTACTATATCGGGATAGGAAAGCATTAATTGAAAACCAATCACACCGCCAAAGGAAAAGGCAAGAACATGGGCTTTCTTAATACCTAAATGTTCTAGTAATTCTTTAGCCTGTTGCGCCCCTTCTTCAATACTTAAGCTATCCTTTTCTAAGGTGCTGCCATTATAACCAGCCCGGTAATAACTAATGAATTGGTAATCTTCAAAAAGATCAGGATAGAACTGTAGAGGGGTTATAAGACTGTCAGCAATGTTGGTACCATGAATACAAAGTACAGGTTCACCCTTGCCAATAACTGTATATCTGAGTTCTGCATTACTAACCTTTGCTCTCAGATTATGTTCAATTGACCAATCCCTACCAATATACATGATTGCCTCTGGTAAAATAATCAACGTTACAGAAAATAGCTAGGAAGCAAGCACTTCCTGCAGAATTTCACCCATAACTTCTCCATCTCGAGGAGTTAGGGAAAAGGTGGTTAGGTGGCCAGAAACTCCGCCGATTTCCCGGAATTGGGCATTAGGAATCCTTTGGGCGTCGACCTTGCACTCTTCAGGTTGAAACATTCTGTCACCAGTAAAAGCAAATACAAACATCTTTGCTTTGATTCGGCCAAGAGCTTCGGCTAAATCACCACCTCCACTGGGATCGGCAGTGATAGTTTTACGTGCTTGTGCCACTAGATTGTTAGGGTCTAATGGCAACCAAAAAGCTTCCCAGAATCGGACTACGAAATCATTCACAGAAGCAAAGCCAAGAGAACGCCAGACCTCATCTCTGTAGAAGCCGACCTGTGGTAAAGTCATCGCCGCCCCATGGCCGACATGACGTAGGGCAGACTGTAAAGCTTGAGGATCGTTATAAAATCCATCATTCCATGCTGGATGAGAGGTTATTGGCTCCTCAATCACAGTCCGCAACCAAATCAAAGTCCAAGGGGAAGGTTTCGCGGCACCAGCGATGGAAGCGGCACGTTTAACCATATCTGGGAAGCGCACTGCCCACTCATAGGTCTGTAAAGCTCCCACCGACCAGCCTAAAACCAGCTGTAGTTCTCGAATGCCGAAAACTTCGGTTAAGAGTCGATGTTGTGCGATGACATCATCGGCAATATGGGTTTCTGGAAATGCCCCTTTTTGAAAGGGAATCGGAGTATTACTGGGGGAGGATGACAATCCGCCTGCAAATAGTGCTGGCAAGATAATAAAGTATTTACGCGGGTCAAGAGGACGATTTTCGCCAATATACATCTCTAAAGAGTCTGGAGAACCCGCCAAAAAATGGGGAAAAAGAATAGCATTATCCTTAGCTTCGTTTAACGTCCCATGAGTTCTATAGGCGAGTTTAGCGTTAGGAAGTGTCAGTCCACTGATTAGGCGGAAGTCTCCTAAATCAAAGATTTCCAGGGATTTTTGCTCTGTCATGTTTTTACTTATTGTCAGTTAGTGAATTTGTTGTTTGATTAAATCTGCTGCTTTTTCCCCAATCATGATGATGGAGGTGTGAGGGTTAGCGGATGGAACGGTAGGGATAATCGAACCATCTGCTACTCGTAAACCTTCTACTCCATAGACCTTTAAACAAGGATCAACAACGGACATATTGTCGATTCCCATTTTGCAAGAACCAACAAAGTGATAGTAAGAACCGAGATTATTAATGATCCAAGTTCTCAATTCTTCATCGGTTCGCACATCCCGACCTGGATTGATTTCTGTGAGTCCTAATTTGGCAAAGGCTTGGGTTTGGTAAATATCCCGGGCAATTTTAACCATAGTCACAATCCGATCAATATCTGCTCTTTCCGCTCCATAGTTGGGATTAACTAAAGGATTTACTAAAGGATCACTACTGGCTAGACGAATCCACCCACGAGATAAGGGAGAAACTAACCCAGGCAAGGCTAAAATGATCCTTGGATCAACTAATTGAGCCACTGAGGGAACGGGTTGATTGGTTTGAACCCTTTCAATAACATTTTGAAAAAATCCTTCTCCAAAGGGGGCCCGGTGAACAATACAGATCTCCAAGTCAGGCACAATTAAATCGGGTTGAGATCCCCAGAAAAGAGCTGCTTCTGTCATATTTTCTTGGGGATCTGAGCCAGGTTCTGCCATCATTCCCATCGGTCCAATCATCAGAGGATGATCATGAAAGTTTTCCCCTACACCGGGTAAATCTACGACCACTGGAATGTTAAATTGAGCTAGATGCTCAGGTTGGCCAATTCCCGAAAGCATTAGCAGTTTAGGTGATTGAATCGCTCCAGCACAGACAATCACTTCTTGATTAGCTCTAGCGGTCTTTAGGATGCCATCTTGCCAATATTCAACCCCAACACAACGATTATTTTCGATTAATAGCCTTGTGGTTTGGGAATTAGCACTTAGGGTGACATTGGAGCGTATTAAGGCTGGCTCTAGATAAGCATTTCTCGCTCCACAGCGCTTGCCATCCTTGATGTCTATATGATGCCAACCTGCGCCAAATTCCTGGACATTAAAATCTTCCACTAATGGATAACCCATTTCTACACAGGCATCAATAAAAGTTTGTGAGACTGGGTTGCCTTCAACTTGGGCATTGATAACATTAATGGGTCCCTGTTTTCCCGCCGTTGGATTGGTGTTATCTTGTTGATTTTCTAGTTTTTGCAGATAGGGCAAGACATCTTTAAAAGACCAACCAGCACAACCATTATAAGCCCAGTTATCGTAATCTTGAGGTCTGCCTCTGGTATGGATCATGTGATAAATGTTAGAGCTGCCGCCGATGAGTTTCCCCGATGCACAATAAACTTGTCTGTTATTCAGACCAGGCTGAGGAACACTCATATAAGCCCAGTCTATTTCTGTGAGCAAGAGTTCATTCCAACGATAGGGAATGTCAACGGCTTCTATAATTTTAGTTCCTCCAGCTTCAAGAATTAAGACGGTGGCATCAGCAATTTCGCTTAAACGATAGGCAATGGTGGAACCTGCTGCCCCTGAACCGACAATAATGAAATCAAAACTATCTGCCATAAATTTCTTCCTTGTATCTTGAGATTTTTTTGAGATTTAATATTTATTTTGATTACTACTTCTGAAGAGTAATAATCATATCAGCCGCTTTTTCTCCAATCATAATGACAGGAGCGTTAGTATTTCCACTGGTAATAGTTGGCATAATTGAAGCATCAGCAACTCTTAGTCCTTCTATTCCATAAACTTGCAATTGAGGATTGACTACCGCTAAGTGATCCCTACCCATTTTACAGGTTCCAACTGGATGCCAAACTGTTGAGCAAACTCGCCGAATATATGCGCTCAAATCTGAGGAACTTGTCACCGATGATCCGGGGGCTAATTCTCGTCCTCGAAACTCATTAAAGGGAGAAGTATCAACTAATTCTCGGGCTAGTTGTATTCCTCTAATGAAAACATTGATATCTGTTTCACATTGTAAATAATTGGCCTGAATAACTGCTAAGTCTTGAGGATTATTAGACCTCAAAGAGATAGTGCCTCGACTTTGGGGTTGGGCAACAATGGGAGCAAAGGTAAATCCAGGCCCGTCTGTGCGATATTCTGGTTCGATAAATTGAACCGGACCGAAAAAGAACTGAAGATCTGGTGAAGCGGAAGTGATTCCACTCCGAGTCCAAGTAAACAAACCAGCTTCAGAAAGTAGGTTCGGTAAAGGTTGTTCTTGTTTACATTCATATCCAACTCCTAATAAAAGATGATCTTGTAAATTTTGTCCGACTCCAGGTAAATCGACAATGACTGGGATGTGATGGGCTTTTAAGTGTTCAGCCGGACCGATTCCAGAGAGCATTAATAGTTTAGGAGACTCGAAAGAACCACTACTAATAATGATTTCTGATTGGGCTTTAACTTGATGAAGTTTCCCCTCTTGCAAGTATTCAAGCCCGATCGCTTTATTTGCCGATATTAAAATCCGAGTGACTAAAGCTTTTGTTTCTACGGTTAAATTGGGGTTCCCTAAAATTGGGGTAATAAAAGCTACAGCAGTGCTACAACGTTGATTATCTTTGGTTCGGGTGGATTGATAGAAAAATGCTCCGTTTTCCTGTTGTTGACCATTACAGTCCCATCCGTTACCCTGATAACCTAGTTCCACTGCTGCGGCGACAAAAGCCTGAGAAACGGGGGAAGGATTGGCATAATCGATCACGTTTAATACGCCACCACTGCCCCTATATTCTGGTGATCCACCTTGATAATTTTCTGACTTTTTGAAGTAGGGTAAGACATCTTGATAACTCCAGTTTTCATTGCCCAAACCATTCCAGTGATCATAGTTACGACGATTTCCCCTGATGTACATCATGGCATTAACTGATGTACCACCGCCAAGAACTTTTCCCTGAGCAATAGAGATTTTACGATTATTCAAATAGGGTTCTTCTTCTGTTGAGTATCCCCAGTCTGTTGTGCCACTCCACAGGGAAGTCATTGACTGAATATCTGTGTTATGGATAGTAGGGTTATTATCAGCATCTCCTGCTTCTAATAGTAGAACGTGACAATCAAGGTTTTCAATAAGTCGATTGGCAATCACACATCCAGATGCCCCAGCACCGACAATAATATAATCAAAGGCCTTTTCAAAGTTCATTTTTTAGCTCCCTATCACTTTTTCCAGATCTTGGTCAGATAAACTACCAATCACATTATCAACCACAAATTCCAGATAATATTTACCCCACATAGTTTCCCACAAGCTAAAAGCTAAGTCAAACTTTTCTCCTCGTTTATCTGCGAGTAAGTTTTCCAGAACCCACACAAAATCATCAAACTCTCTTTGAGTAAAATCGTATCTTTGCTGGGCATACCTCATCACTTCGTCTTTTTCTTTTACCTTCAACTCATTTTTTAACAAAGAATCTTCAGCAAGAGCTTTTAAAAAGTTGCAAACTTCTCTTTTAGACATAGATTAACTCCTTAATCAATAACAATTGTATGATCAATAGGTTGAATTAACTGCTCTAATTCTTCCTCACTTAAGCCACTAAGAAGATTGTCTATTATGTATTCTAAACGATATTTACCCCACATTTTTACCCATAAACTACTATAGGGGCCAAAGTCTTCTCCTAATTTCTCTCTAATTATCCTTATTTCCATTGCCGCTATCACCTGAGACAATTGCTCAAACGTAAACCTTTGTCCGATATTTTCAGCATGAAACAGCAATTCTGCTAAATTTCTTGTCTTAAACTTTTCTCTCAATTCAGAATCGTTGAGTAGTAAGTTCAAAAAGGCGGCTACATTTTCCTGAGACATAAATACTCCCTATCGATAAAATTTGATTGTTCTTTGTTGTTACCCAAAGTTAATCTCAATACCTAGTCTCCTTGGCGTGACTTTAACTTAGAGCATCAGTGATTTTAGGGTCATTCCCCATCCCCTGCATCCATCCAGGATAGATAGGAGAAGGTGTCGTCATTTCATCAATCGCCACTACCTCTTCTGCTGTCAGGTTAACCTCAACGGACTTCAAATTGTCCTCTAATTGCTTCATGTTATTAGCTCCAATGATGACAGAGCTTATGAAGGGCTTAGTAAGAATCCAAGCTAGGGCAACTTGGGCCACAGAAGCACTGTATTTGTCGGCAATAGACTTTAATTTTTCCACTACAGCGTAACCTTGTTCCAAATTAATGGGCGGAAATTGAAACTTGTTTCTGCGAGCATCTTCAGGGGCAGGATTCTCCCTGGTGTACTTTCCACTCAGGAAACCGCTAGATAAAGGACTCCAAGCTAAAATTCCTAATCTTTGGTTTTGAGCCAAGGGGACAACTTCATGTTCAATATCTCTGCCGAGCAAAGAATAATACATTTGGGCAACAATAAAGGGGGAATAGTTTAGCCTTTCTTGAATGCCCATCATCTTTGCCGCTTTCCACGCCGGCAGATTACAAAAGCCGATATAGCGCACATAGCCTCGTCGGATAACATCTTCTAAAGCCCGGAGGGTTTCTTCCAATGGAGTCAGGGGATCGACAATATGAATCTGATAGATGTCGATGTAATCCGTACCGAGACGCTTCAGACTGCCTTCGACTGAACCAATAATATGTCGATAGGATAAACCAGTATCGATGAGGTTGTCCCCACTGCGAAAACCGCACTTGGTAGCAATAAGAATATTATCTCGTTTGCCTGAGAGTGCTTTGCCTAAAATTATCTCAGACTGTCCACCTGTGTAAGCGTCAGCAGTATCAAATAGGTTGACTCCCGCATCAATAACTCTAGCTATTAGATCATCGGCTTGATGTTGGTCAATGTGATTCGTTAGTCCAGGAACCAATTCGCCTTGTCCGAATGTCATAGCCCCAAAAGATAGTCGAGAAACCACTAATCCAGAATTTCCGAGTTGAGCATATTTCATATTATACCCTCTATACTCTATAGTGCTTTCTGACATCTTCAGCGAAACTCTGATAGTCCCTTAAAGGCCAAACCACCTCAAATTCTAGATATTCCCTCATAGGTAAACGACCTAGTGCTGTTCGGTCTAATTCATCGATTGATTCCACATCGATAATACCGATAATACGCTTCTGGGCAGCAACTTTATAAAGTTGAGCTTTTACTGTACCGGATTCATCAAGAGATTGAGCATTTTCTATTTCCTGTGTTTCTAAATCCCACAGTTCATCTAACGTCAATCTTCCATCTATGTTCCAACGCATTTGAACGTAAAACAGCATAATTCAAAACCTCATAACTAAGTTTTCATTGCCATTGAAATTCAAGCATTATCAAGCTTGGATTGGATGAATTTAAC
Organism: Microcystis sp. M079S1; assembly: GCF_020246425.1. NCBI lineage: Bacteria > Bacillati > Cyanobacteriota > Cyanophyceae > Chroococcales > Microcystaceae > Microcystis > Microcystis sp. M079S1. The sequence goes on along the minus strand of NZ_JADBSZ010000223.1, from coordinate 7,746 downwards.
AATCTGATGGTCTGAACCAAAAACTTCTGTAGCGATATCTAATGGGGTTTTACCATCATGTCCCCTTAGATCGAGTCTAGCTCCTGAATTAATCAAAATTGTGGCACATTGATCATAGCCATGCCAGAGGGAATCATGCACGGCTGTATAACCATTAGTTGCTCCTTGATAATTGAGATTAATCCTATCTTGCTCTACCAACATCTGAGTAATTTCAACATGGCCGTTGTAAACAGATTTATGTAGAGGAACTGCCCCAAAGACTGGCTCGACAGCGTTGACATCTGCGCCTGCTTTGAGCAGTTCGACGACAATCTCTGCGTGTCCGTCACGACAAGCAACTAGCAAGGGAGTATGATGATCGTTAAAGCCATTGACCATTGGATATCTTTGGTCGATATCAACTCCCGACTCAATCAGTTGTTTGACGGTTGTTAAGTCATTGTTATTTACCGCAGCCATGAGTTTTTGGCTTTCGCTCTTTTGTCGATCAGAATCCCGACGCTGATTGAGCATTTGTTCGGCTTCAAGTAACCGCTCTCTGCCAATGATATTGACATTGAGTTCATACTCAAAATGTTGCTGTAAGGAAAAGCCATAATGGGTATAAAGATTCAACCCGGCCTCTTGGTCTAATAGGTATTGCACAATGTCAGGGTACTTGAACCACAAGGCATCCATCAAAGGTGTATGTCCTGTAGTTGGAGCCACCGAATCAATAAAAGCTCCTGCTTCTACCAGTAGACGGACTACTTCCACACTACCCCCCTGACAAGCTTTGTGTAAAGCCGATGCTCCTGCACGACTGTCAACGGTAAAGACATCTGCTCCTGAATCTAATAAAAGCTTGACCATTCTGGGGTTACCATGCCCTGCCGCGAGCAGTAGCGGGGTTAAGCCAGATGGATGTCTTGTATTAACAGACACTCCTTCTCGAATCAAACTTTCAATGGCTATGAAGTCATCATTCTCCACCGCTTGCCATAATCGCTCATCTGACATCTCATAACTCCTTTTTTCAAGTAAGTTGAACCATTCAGGGGGGAAATTACAGACTGATCATCCAATTTTCCTCGTATTCGAGCGACTTCATATCGATGGGGAACTGACTGGATAGCCAAAGACAAATTGGTATGCTAGTTTGTTATCCCGAATTGCCCAAAAATCGGTATTGACCCAATTCCCTCTATCTGGGGTTTTAATGGGAATTTGGAAAAAAATGAAATCGTCTCCTTCAATAAAGTTAAAAGGGGCACCGGCTTCGATAGCACCGTGATTTCGTGGATCAAAAATTGTTCTTTGAGCTTTGATAATTGCCTCTTTCCCCTGATGAATATAAGGAGGAGGTCCGTCGAAGTAGGGGAAATTATGATAGAGGATTGCATCATCGGTATAGGTCTGGTTAACCATAGTGTCTATGTCTTGTGCGGCGACATAGCGCATGTGTTCCTCAAAGAACTGACGTTTAGAAGTTGGTGTGGTCATAATAAAATACCTTTTTTGTTCGTATTAGTTCCAGTGGATGAACAGAGTGAAACTTAGAGTAGTTCGGAGAAATTGACGTACCCAGCCAGAGCTTGAACCTATTTGACCCCAATTTTTTCAGGATGGACATTTGCTTCTAAAACCACGTCTATCAGAAAAGGTCCTGGATGGTTTAACATCTGTTCAATAGCACTGGCTATGTCAGCAGGTTTTTCAACTCTAACCCCCGGTACTCCCAGAGATTGGGCGATAGAGGCAAAGTGAATATCTGGCTTAGATAAGTCGAAACTCAAGGGATAGTCTCGCTCTGGAATATTTCTTTCCTGCCAGTAAGCGTCTATGTTCTCCTGTAAAATGCGATAAGAGCGGTTATTGCAGATCACAAACTTGACATCAATGTTATGACGGGCGGCCGTCCAGAGTGCCTGAATGGTGTACATGGCTCCCCCATCCCCGGCAAATCCAATCACGGTTTTATCGGGATGAGCTAATTTAGCCCCAATCGCCCCTGGAATGCCGACTCCCAATGATCCCCCACGGGTGACAAAGTAGTGTCTTGGTTTGGTAGGTGGGAAATAACGGGTTATAGCAGGGGAGTTAGTAATTGCTTCATCAAAGATGACTGCATCTTCGGGAAGTTTGGCGGCTAACTCTTCCATAAAGCGAGATAGATGTAAGGGGACATGATCTCGAATTTGGCGATCAGCGTCTAATTGGCGTTGATGGTTTTGGGCTTTAGCTTGGCCGATAGCTTCTGTTCTCGCTTTGGCTGCCGCTTTCTGTTCTGGGTTGAGTATTGACTCTAACATGATTGCCAATTTAGCCAAGGTCAATTTGGGATCACTAACTACCCCTATATCTACAGGGTGGTTCTTGGCAATTTCGTAAGCATTGAGATCAATGTGCAGAACTTTGGCTCCAGGTGCAAAGATATCGCCTAAGTCAGGAAAGACTTCGGGCAACATATAAGTGCCAACAACTAAGTTGACATCACCCTTCGTAGTAATAGGTTTACTGGAATAGCCAAACATATGGCCAGTAGAACCTTGATAAAGGGGATGAGTATAACTCATGTTTAAGTCGCCAATATCAGCCCCCCAGACTTCGGCTCCTAAGAGTTCAGCCACTTGGGTAAGTTCAGCCTGTGCCTCCGAAAAAGACACCCCATCTCCGACAAAAATCATCGGTTTTTGGCTTGAGGCCAAAATCTCCGCCATTTCTTTGACCAAAACCTCATCGGGGATTACCCGGGTCGAGGGTAAAGAAGTCGGTCTGACCGGTTCCACTGTAGGTGCGTCTAAAATATCTACGGGAAGGCAGACATACACCGGCCCCATGGGGGGAGTAGTGGCAATTTTGACCGCTCTTCGCAGTACCCGCAATAGAGAGGAGGGTTCCATCACTAGGGTTGACCATTTGGTGACAGGTTCGGCAAAGCCTAATAAATCCCCTGCCATTTGGGCATCCATTGCCTGATATTTAATTCCTGCATCCCCACCAATAACCACTAGGGGAGAATGCCCCCGTTTGGCTTGATATAAGGCGCCGATCGCATTTCCCAAACCTGGTGTACTGTGAATTTGCACTAGGGCAGGTTTTCCTGTTGCCCTTGCATAACCATCGGCCGTCATGACCGCTACGGATTCTTGCAAAGTGAGGATATATTTGAGGTCTGGATAATCGCCAAGGGCATCGAGAAACCCTTCTTCCGATGTACCCGGATTACCAAACATATAAGTGAATCCATCTGCCAGAAATTGTTCTAGTATGGCGAAACGCCCTGTTTTCCCCGCCATGATTTTCTCCAAGTCTGTTTTGAGTTATCAGGTAGATGATTACCAACCGTAACGCCTTAGACCATGCTCCAGAACCTGGATAATTAGTTCTCCTACGAGTTTTGAATCCTGGGTAGAGCGACCGGTTAAAAATGGGTAATCAAGGATTGTTGAAAGAGTATGCCCAACCCCTCCGTGATACTGTCCCTCTGGTCCAACCGCATCTCGGAGAATATATTCTAGGGGATAGAAGGGAGGTCCAAAATTAGCGGAGGTATTCATCGGCTTTCCATCGAAGCCATACATCTGGGCAAATCCTGTACTGTCTTTATAGTCGTATTCACGAGCATGACCCGTAACGTGTTTACCCCAAATAATGCTTTTTCTTTCCGTCCAATCGCGAGCGAAGGCTAAACAAGTCACAGCGTAACATTCGGCGGTGATTAACTTACCCTGAGAGAGAAATCCGAGAATCACGTCATGTACTCTCTCATTGTTCACCATATCGACCATCGGGCCAGACCCACCCACCATCACCAGTGCGTCGTACTGTTCTAATTCTTTCCAACACTGCTCCCGTTTATTATAGTAAGCTTCTAGCTCATGCCCAAAATTGGGGCTGTTGAAATAGGGCATTGCCGGAAACCAGCCAGAAAGATCGATGGGTTTTGCCAACAAATCCGACTGTTCAATTTCTCTTGTCCGTTTGGCGTAGTGAGCACTCGTGACATACTTATCCAAGGCGGGATCGATAAAAGTTTCATCCATACTAGGGGGTAAGGCAACAGGTTTGCGCCCTTTGGGGGTGGCAAAGTCGATGATGTAACCAGCTTCGTTCAATACATCATAGGGACCGACCAATTCTTCACCCCAATATCCCCATTCGGAGAGGATAACTAGAACTTTTTTTGACATGAATTTTTCTCCTTTTCTCCCGACGAGGGAACTGATAAAAGCCACAACCCGATGTAGCCTTGGCTAGACAAGGGTTAGCGATCATTCCTTTGAGCTTCAGGTCTAGATAAATTACTTATGGACTCAGGCTAACACAGAGAACTGAGGAAGCGTAGAGAGTTTAGGTAAATTTTTGTAACTTGTCTATGAACTTTAATAAAGCACCGTTAAGTTATACTAAATCTTGTTTTGAAAAGCTGATAACAATCAATCATAAGTTAGCCAAGTATAGTTAGTCAACTTTTTAATTTCAGTAATTAGTCACTGAGTTTTGAAAACCCACAACCGTTGCCTATCAATGCTTTCAGGGATTTATTGCTTTTGTAATTTTTCCATCTGACGACGAAATAATAAGGGTTTCGGCTTTGAGGCAGATTTTAAGGAGATATAAGTATTTCATATATGTTGATTGAGAACCCCTTACCCGGTAATACTTCTATGTTTAGTCATTCTCAATAATGCTGTCCTTATTGCGGTGACTAATTACTAATTTCATTAGTCATTGTTCCGAGATACTGACAACGGGTTATCGTAATTTCTTCCATTTCTTCAATCGTTTCAAAATGTTCATTAAAGAGAGGTTCATCTTCCGTCTCAGAGAGGATCACCTATTATGAAAAGCAGGTTATGAGCGAGGGTATCAATTGGGTGAGATTAGCACTGGGAGAGGAAGGCTATGCTTTCAGATTTACTAAACAAGGGGCAAAAGAGTTTTGGTACAAAATCCCAAAATGATAGGGATTTGCAAAATTTTTTAAAAGAAAAAGAATGGTTAGGGGAAGTCTCAGCTATTCCCTTACAACAATCTTTAAGAGACTTAGAACCAGCCTACTCTAACTTTTTTGGCTCCTGTCAAGGAAAAATAAAAGGTATAAAGGTTAAACATCCTCGTTTTAAAAAGCGGAAATATAGGCAATCAGCAAAATTTACAAAAGCAGGATTTAAGCTTAAGGGAGAAAAAGTCTATTTAGCAAAAATTGGTAACTTAAAAGTAGTTTGGAGTCGTCCTTTACCATCGGAACCTTCATCGGTCACGGTAATTAAAAACTCAACAGACCGCTATTTTCTAAGTTTTGTTGTTGAGATTCAACCCCAAGCACTTGCCGACAATGGGCGATCCGTAGGGATTGACTTAGGGATTGCCACATTTGCGACTCTCTCAACAGGAGAAAAGATAGACGCACCAAAACCTTTAAAGAAACGATTAAAACGATTAAAGAAAGCACAAAGAAACCTTTGTAGAAAGAAAAAAGGGAGCAAGAGAAGGGAGAAAGCCAGAAAACGAGTAGCTAAAATCCACGCTAAGATTAAAGATACGCGGACTGATTTCTTGCAGAAACTATCCAAGAAAATTGTCCGTGAAAACCAAACGATAATTTTAGAGTATGTAAATACATCGGGAATGGTTAAAAATTCTAAACTAGCCCTTGCTATAGAGTGTGTCAAGATTAAGACCTTGGCGGATAAATTTCCTGGTTCGGATGCAAGCAAAATAAACTAGAAAGAACCGGGTTAAACCGGCGAGATTTTCTGAACATTTGCGATGACAGGAGAAGAGATGAGGATGGCGACTCGATTAAATTTTTCTAGGGAGCGGTTTTCTCTACCCGGGTTAAAGCGTCTGCGATCCTATCGCTCGGCCTGGTTGCGGGGAGATGTCATCGCGGGGATCACCGTGGCGGCTTATCTCGTTCCCCAATGTCTGGCCTATGCGGAACTGGCTGGAGTACAACCGATCTCTGGATTATGGGCGATCCTACCGCCGATGCTCATCTATGCCCTGCTCGGTTCCTCGCCACAACTCTCCGTCGGGCCGGAATCGACGACGGCGGTAATGACCGCCGCCGCTATCATGCCCCTGGTTGCGGGGGATAGTAGTAACTACGCCAGTCTGTGCAGTCTATTGGCCTTACTCGTGGGGAGCGTCTGCTGCGTCGCCGCTTTCGCCCAGTTGGGGTTTCTCGCCGATCTCCTCTCCAAACCGATCCTCGTCGGCTACATGGCCGGGGTAGCGGTGATTATGATCGTCGGTCAGTTGGGAAAAATTAGCGGGATGTCACTGAAAGCGGAATCGCTTTTCGGACAGATCGGGGAATTTTCCGGACATTTATCGGAGATTCACCCACCAACTCTGATTCTTGCCGCCGGTGTTTTAATTTTCCTGCTAGTGGTACAACGTCGCTTTCCCAATGCCCCCGGCCCTTTACTCGCGGTTCTACTGGCCACATCGGCAGTATATTTGTTCCAGCTGAACGAGCGAGGCATCGCCGTGATCGGGGAAATTCCCGCCGGTTTACCGAGTTTGAAAGTACCGAGGGGTTTTTCTTCCCAGCAGTTCGTCTATTTACTCTCCTCGGCCATCGGTATCGCCCTCGTCGGCTATTCCGATAACGTCTTGACCGCGCGCGCGTTCGGGGCGAAAAACAACTATCGCATCGATGGCAATCAGGAATTACTCGCCCTGGGAGCGCTGAATATCGGTAACGGCATCATGCAAGGCTTTCCCGTCAGCAGTAGCGGCAGTCGCACGGCGATCGGCGATTCTCTGGGCAGTCGATCGCAACTGTTTTCCCTCGTGGCTTTTCTGATCGTGATTTTGGTACTTTTGTTCTTGCGTCCGCTGCTATCCCTGTTTCCGAAAGCGGCCTTGGGGGCGATCGTGATTTACGCTGCGCTCCGTCTGATCGAGATCTCGGAGTTCAACCGTCTGCGTTGTTTCAAAACCAGCGAGTTCCGATTGGCGCTCGTCACCATGTTCGGTGTCCTGGCCACCGATATCCTCGTCGGGGTGGGCGTTGCCGTGGGGTTATCGGTGGTCGATCTGTTCGCACGGCTGATGCGACCACACGATGCGGTTTTGGGGGAAGTGCCGAATCTGGCGGGCCTGCACGACATCGAGGATTGGCAGGGCGCGACGACGATCCCCGGATTGGTTCTCTACCGTTACGACGCGCCCCTCTGTTTCGCCAACGCCGAGAATTTTCGGAAACGGGTAATAGCGGCGATCGAGGCGGAGAAAGTCCCCGTCGAGTGGTTCGTTCTCAACGCCGAAGCGATTCTAGATATCGATATTACGGCGGTCGATATGTTGAAAGAATTACATCGAGAATTAATCGGTAGTGGTATTACTTTTGCCATGGCGCGGGTGAAGCAAGATTTATATCAGCAATTAAAAAAAGGAGACCTATCCGAGACGATCTCGACCGAACGTATTTATCCAACCCTAGAGGAAGCGATCGAGGCGTTTCATCGGAAATTTTGGGTCTGAAACCCCGCCGTTCTAGGTTGGCTTTACGTTAGAATTAAAAGGCCAGTCTCGAAAACTAAGTGGACGGCGCAGCACCTTGAAAACTCGGCTTAGGGGGTTCCGACCAGAAAAGCTTGGCCGGGTGAAAAGTCGCGCGCAACAAGTACAAGAAGCTATAGGCGGTCAACGTACCGTGGGACACACGGAATCGGGCTTCTGAAATGGGGCGAAAGTCTGTGGACTCTGTGTAAGACAGTACATGGTTTTTTAACTGTGGTATGCGAC
>NZ_JADBSZ010000222.1:0-6301 GCF_020246425.1 Microcystis sp. M079S1 | reverse complement strand
GGGATCTCGATGGGAAGAAGCATATCCTTAGTTAAAGCAGATTTTCTTCCTCAGTGCAACCTAAGTCGATGCTTTCTCACTTAGCGGGTTCATTTTCTAGGTTGACTTCGGCTTCCTTACCAGCATTTATTGAGATGTTGCGAAAACTGCCATAATCAGTAAACAGTAAACAGTGATCAGTAAACAGTAATCGGTGAAAAGACAGTAGAAAACTGCCATTTAATACCGTTCACTTAAAATTCAAATCTGATAACTGAAAACTGAATAGGGGTTTAGCAAATGTCTAACGAAACTGTAACTTATTCCCTAGAAGCCGTTCTGACAAGGATTGAGGGAAAAATCGATAACCTACAAAGAGATGTTACTCAAAAATTCGACAAAATCGATGAACGTCTCACAAAATTAGAAATCGGACAGGTGGAACTCAAAGGAGAGTTAAAAGGAGATATTAAAGCTTTAGATGAGCGATTGACCACGGAAATCAAGGGATTAACAGCACGGATTGCCTATCAGGAATTTACTAACCGGGGAATTCTAATCGCTTTAGTCGTCGCCATTTTGGGTGGTGCAGCTAAACTTTTTGGTTTTTTTCCTAATCCCTAGAAGTGGCTACTAGGCACGGCTAGGATCAAGATCAATGTCATGAATATTTTGATAAAATTCCTTGTAAAAAAGCGGTAGTTTTTAAATCAATACCTGTAATTGCCGTGCCAACAACTACCGAATATGCACCAACTTCTAGGGCTTTTTTTGCTTCTGTTGGGGTCGATATTCCTCCTTCACAGATAACAGGAACTGATAACTTATTAACTAATTCTTCTAGGAAAGAAAAACTCGGCGGCTGCAGATGTTTAGTCGCTTCTGTGTAACCGTAAAGAGTTGTACCGACAATATCAGCACCAGCTGCCACGGCATAAATAGCACTTTCGAGCGAGTCTATATCTGCCATGACTAATTTACCAGTTTCCTGATGAATACAATCAATAATTGTGGCTAAATTTTCATCATTAGGACGCTTTCTTGGGGTAGCATCCAAGGCAATTATATCGGCACCGGCATCGGCAATGGCGAGAGCATCTTGATATTTGGGAGTAATATATACCGAACAATCGCGATAATTGCGTTTCCAGAGTCCAATTATCGGTATATCCGGCAATTGTTGACGGGTGGCTTTCAGATGAGCGGGACTATCAATTCTTACCCCACAAGCACCCCTATCCACACAAGCATGAGCCATGGCGGCAATAATTACAGGATCGTGCAGAGATGACTCCACTGGCGCTTGACAGGAGACGATTAAACCCGATTTTAAGGTTTCTATTCGCATAAATTGGGGTGTAGGGTGTGGGGTGTGGGGTGTGGGGTGTGGGGTGTAGGGAGAAGCTTTTTTCAGTGATCAGTAAACAGTAAACAGTAATCAGTGAACTGAAAACTCACATCTGATAACTGATAACTGATAACTGATAACTGATAACTAACCCCACCAGCAAACTTTTTGCCGCAAACCTTACTTATAAGCAGCAATACACTGTTCAACTAAAGCGGTTACTGCGTCCACATCTTTCCAACCGAGAATTTCTGTGACTTTTTTCTCTAGATTCTTATAGGTTTTGAAAAACTCGGCGATTTCCTGCAAGCGATGGGGAGAGACATCTTTGAGGGATTTTACCTCAGCATAACGAGGATCTTTAGCGGGAACACAGAGAATTTTTTCATCGCGATCACCACCATCGATCATTTCTAGCATACCAATGGGACGCGCCGTAATCACACAGCCGGGGAAAGTAGGCTGATCCATGATCACCATACCATCTAAAGGATCGCCGTCATCGGCGAGGGTATTGGGAACAAAACCATAATCACAGGGATATTGTACCGAAGAATAGAGAACGCGATCGAGAGCAAAGGCGTTTAAATCCTTATCAAACTCGTATTTATTCTTACTACCGGCGGTAATTTCCACTAAAACGTTAATTAAACCTGGTTTCGGTTGGGCAGGAATGCGCGATAAATCCACAAGCTTTCTCCAAATACAAGACAATAGCGCCTTTAGAGTCACCTAAAAGCGCAAGCAAAATTAAAACACACTTTGATTAACTCCGATCCAAATTTTACCCATAAGGGGGATCGGGACGAAGAAAAAAATTTTTATTTTGGCAATCGTCTATCTCAATTCTGTCACCTCATTTGCCTCGTTAGGGAGTAGGATGTGTTACCGGTAAGGGGTTCTTCGGTATAGTTAGGCGTGGAGTTATATCCAATCGCTAACAAGGGTAACGTTAGGGTCAGAATTGCGATCATGGTTCCGAGTAAATTAGCCCACCTATGACTAGGAGGTTCGGAAGTCTTCCCTGACGGGTTGCTTGATTCCATAAAGGGGTCGTGTTGAACTCGACAAGTAAAGAATACGAGAGATATATAGAGCAGTCAGCTATCGGCTTTTAGCTTTTAGCAAATTACTGCTATTTTTTGCCTTTGAGCTTGGTTAACGTCTCGTGAGAAAGCGAAACATTAACAGCAATATTCTCCCTACTAATTATATTTTACCAATTCTTTTCCAAGAGTTCACTCTGATACTTTTCTTGACGATCTCTCCAGATCATGGTCTGTTGGTGTTTGTCCATGTCATACTAAATCAGTTTTTAATAACTGGATTTAGTATCAATCCACAAAAAAAATGTCTGAAAAGCCCAAATATTAAGCGATTCAAACATTTTCTCATTGCAATCGGAGGGTGATATTGACTTTATGTCTTAACTTCGAGCTTACGATAGAAACCTGGCTGTTAATGTAGCCTATTTAACCAAAATATCGATTTTTTGCTTATTTATCGGGATAGACAATGACCCGTTCTTAAAATTATCCGAGTTTAGAGATAATTGGTTAGTAATAATCTCCCAATAAGCCAGGCCCCAGAGACCAGCAAGGCATCTTCAAGCCTTCATTTGTCCTTTCCGGGCATGGACGGCGATCAGGGCTAGTGGAGTTAATCTACCAATATTTACATCATAACTTGATCGAGGGAGAAAAGCCAAGAAGCTGCGAGAAAATTGCCGATTTATCCCGGCCAATATTACTGCTCACATCGCCCCAGATGATGCCGTCAGTCATTCTTCAGCGAGAAACTACCTCGCTAGAGGATTCTGATTCTAGGGGGAGAGAGGGTTTAATTATCCCGTATTTTGTCTCCTCCGGTGTCACTTGACGGATGACCTCCAAAGCTTCCTTGATCATTACTGCCATGGGAACCGCGACAATCACCCCCAGTAAACCGCCCACTCGCGCCCCCGTCAAGACCGAGACCAACACCCAAAAGGGATTTAACCCGGTGACACTGCCCAAAATCCGGGGAGCAATGCCGTTTTCGACAATTTGCTGCACCACTACAGCTACGGCTAAAACTTGCAGAGCTAAACCAATATCGCGCAAAGCTAGTAAAGCTGTCACCGTGACAATGCCGACAGTTCCCCCAAAAGGGATTAAGGCCATGGTGCCAATCAAGAGGCCGAATAGAAGACCAAAAGGAACTTTAATCGATAAAAATGCCGTGACTAATCCCAGGGCCATGCAGGTGGCGCAAATTACCTGTCCGACAAAGTAATTCTGAAAACTTAAGCGTAGGGTTAGGGAAAAGGGTTGTTGGACGGGTTTGGGCAACCATTGGATAATACTCCTCCAGATATCGGGACTGTGGAGAAGTAGATAAAAGGTGAGGATAATGGTTAGCAGCACATCAAGCACCCGCACCACGGTAAAAACCGTGAGATTAAGGGCTAAATTAACGCTTCTTCCCGCTAAAATTTGCAATTCTGCCCCTAAACGACTGTTAAACTGAGCGATAACACCATCGAAACTGATCGGAATCGGTAGATTCATCGTATCGATTTTGGTATCTAGTTGCATCAGTTGGCGCTGTCCCGAGTCTAACCATTCCGGCAATCTGTTGACAAATTGCTGTGCTTGGGTGAAGACTAAGGGAACTAGGGTTATTCCCACGGCCACAAAAATTAAAATCGTGATCAGGGAAACCACGATCGCAGCTAAACCCCGTTTTAATCCCTGACGTTCCAACCAAGTCACCGGATAACCCAAGAGAAAAGATAGAACGGCCGCTATCAGTAAAATAACAAATAAAGATTCAAAATAGCCAAAAATTGCCGATAATGCCCAGACATTCAGGACGACAAGTGGTGCAGCTAGAGCAATCACCAGTAAGCGAGATAAGGAATTCAGGGATTGCCACCACGTCTGAACCCAATTGCGTTTCGGGGGGACGACTTTAACTTCCACCATGAAGCCTCTTAAAAGGTTTGTTTCAATACTTGTATTCTGACAGATCGAAGCCGAACCCGCTAACTCAACCGGGGGGAAGTGGGAAGATGGGGTGTGGGATGCTGACAGGTGTAGGTTTATTACAACAACCTTATGGGTGTAACGGGGGCATCCTGCCGACATTTAAGGTGAACGCATCCGTTAGGCTGTAGACCTAGTCACTCCACACTTGACGAGACAATGCAGTTGCATTACCATCAAGATGTTTTTACAAACAGGCTGAGAGGTCGCAATGGCTGCAACGATGGCTCCATGGCCAGAATCCACTCTTACCGATCGCTATCAGACTACAATTCCCGATTCCGTTCGCAAAGCCCTTGGCTTGAATAAGCGCGATAAAATCTGCTACAACATACAGCCCGACGGCAAAGTATGGATTTCCAGGGCTGACGGGGCAGAAGAAAATGATCCGGTGCTTGGGAAATTTCTGAATTTTCTTGCACAAGATATGGAACAGAACCCTCAACATATACAGGCAATTAGTTCTAACCTAGTCAATCATGTTCAATACTTGGTCTCCGGCGTTGATCTGGATTTTGATGCACCACTTCTGGATGAGGACGAATAAGGTTGTCTATAGATCAGCCCCTAATAATTAATGGATGGAACATATTTGCTCATCCTCTGTTCCTTGAACAGTTTGAAGAACTTGTGACGCAGGTTGAAGAGCTGCGTCACAAGTTTCCTAAAGATTATAAAAGGAAAAATGTGACAAAGCGTCTAGCTGCCATAGCAAAGTTAGCCTTTGATACTATTCCTCAAGACCCAACTCGCAGTGAGTATCGACAGGGAACTGCGCTTGGAGACGATTACAAACACTGGTTTAGAGCCAAGTTTTTTCAGCAGTATCGACTGTTTTTTCGATATCATCAAGAAGGTAAAATAATTCTTTTCGCTTGGGTCAATGATGAAAACTCTAAGCGAGCTTATGAGAGTAGTACAGACGCTTATAGAGTCTTTAGAAAAATGCTGGAGACCGGTCATCCTCCTGATGATTGGAATGACCTACTCAAAGAGGCGAAAAGTACAATTAGCCGTTTACGCGAAGCTGCTGAAACCGAAATTTAATGATAGATATGTCTGGACTTCCCCATACATAAATACTAAAAAATCAACACAACCCTTACTGCATGAAGCTTCTCAGAATAAATTGACAAGCCGTCACTGGGTACATTTTCCTTTGAAAATGGCTGTACCGTTGACTGTATCTGGAGTGGAGCGATTCCCTAGAGTTCGCTGTATAGCGATCGCTAACCTTATGGTAACAGATGCTGTCATTAATCTCTAGAGTCAGCGATTCCCTCTGTAGCCATGTTTAGATAGCTAGTACATTTACACTGGAGAAGTTCAGTTATATCAAAGAATTTTAGTTATCTTTTGACAAAAATTAGATAAATTAGCTTTTTTATCTAAAAACTCTAGTAATTCAGCTAGAGATTTTTGAGGATTTTTATATTTCTCGACCTGCCGATTTAGACTGAATTTAATTTCTTCGGGATATTCATCGAACAAATGACTTAAAAAAGTATCAGGAGATTGAGCCTTTATACCCCAAGTTTCTAAAGCTGACAGTGAAAAATCAGGAAGATTATTAGTTAAAATTAGATTAGCTTTAGCCATAACAGCAGTTGCTAGAACATGACGGTCTTTTAAGTCATTTGTCATTAACTCAATTAAACCAGATGGCACTTCAATCATGGCTTCGGGAAAAGCTGCTTTCATTGTCTCCACTAAATTAAGGGCTTTTATTGAAGTTATATTATATCGATTAATCAGATTGCGGGTTGTTTCTTCTAACATTAATTTCGACCAGTAAGGGGAGTATAAAGGGAGCATCTCACCTTTGCAATGAGCATAAATACTTAGTGGAAAAATAGGCTTTTCGAGGGTAATTCTTGTTTTAATTCTCCATGTACGCAGTCTTTAAAAGCCTCTATTTCGTTCCAAGACACGATTAAGAGTGGCTTTT
>NZ_JADBSZ010000221.1:0-3232 GCF_020246425.1 Microcystis sp. M079S1 | reverse complement strand
TAAATCCTTATCTGGCAAGAGACTTAATTGATTAGTTCGCTCTAGAGCAAAAACAATTGACAAAAATCGCTAAATGCCTTTCTCTATAAGGGTTCCATCCCTTATAACCCCCGTCCATTGCATAACACAAACCGAAGAGCCGAATTTCTAGTCCTACTCGGTCAGAATTATAGCGTTGCCGATAAAGATGAAGTATAACCTGATTTAGCATTGCTGGCCGATGAGCGACTACCCAAAACGAAAACCTCGTACCTCACCATGAAGATAGCTGCTATAAGATTTAAGGGACTGTTTAGCATTGACACTCCCGTCGCTAAAAGCGAGGGATTCTTGGTTCATCGAGTTTCCTTAATCTGACAGGACGTATCCAACATTCGCTAGAGGGAATCTCTCCCCCCCCTTGCCCCCCCGATGTCGGGGGGGTTGGGGGGGTTTCCGTGTGTCCCACGGTACTGAGTCCTCTTTTCAGAATATTGATAGCGGCGTTAATATCTCTATCTTCTACAGTAATTAGTCACAGCAAGAAGCAGGGCTTATCGGAAAATTGGGTTTAAAACCCCGTCGTTCTACGACGGCTTTTCTTGATCTCTGATATAGCACTTGAGAACTTCCAATGGCGCACCTCCCACAGAAGAAACAAAATAACTAGGCGACCAAAGGGCATCTTTCCCATAGGGTTTAGGATAGCCAGCTTGTCCATACCTGCGGCTAGAAACCCCTTTTAAAGAATTAACCATTACAGAAATAGAAAGTTTCGGTGGGTATTCGATTAGGGCGTGTACATGGTCAGATTCCCCGTTAAATTCTAGCACCTGAAAATTCATCTTTTCCGCAACTTCCTTAAAAGACTTCTCGATTAAAGCTAAACTTTTACTGGTAAAAACTTTTCTTCTATATTTTGTTACACAGACCAAGTGTATCTTTAGGTCAGAGATAGAGTGTCTTTCCTTTCGCAACCGACTTGACATTATTGGCAGACCTAGTTAAAATAGAGTGCAGACACACCCATTTTAACCCAATGAAAGCAAGGTATCAATACCGCATTTACCCAACAGACCAACAAAAAAAGCTTTTGTCTCAATTGTTCGGCTGTGTGCGTGTGGTGTGGAACGATACCTTAGCCTACTGCGAAGAACTTTACCAAAAAGGAGAGAAAAAGCCTAAATATACTGATCTATCTCAAAGACTAACTCAACTTAAGAAGACAACAGAAAAGTCTTGGTTAACTGAGGTTTCTTCTATTCCTTTGCAACAGTCTTTAAGAGACTTAGAAACTGCTTATTCTAACTTTTTTGCATCCTGCAAAGGAGAAAGAAAGGGCAGAAAAGTTAAACCTCCTAAATTTAAAAAACGTAAATCTAAACAATCAGCAAGATTTACCAATAATGGCTTCGCCGTCAATCAAAACCACGTTACTTTAGCAAAAATTGGTGATTTAAAAGTCGTTTGGAGCCGTCCATTACCCTCCAAACCATCTAGCGTCACCGTGATTAAAGATGCAGCAGACCGCTATTTCCTAAGCTTTGTTGTTGAGGTTCAACCAGAAAGCTTGCCAAACAACGGGCAATCAGTAGGAATCGATTTAGGGATTGCCACTTTTGCCACGTTAGATACAGGGGAAAAAATAGATGCACCAAAACCGTTAAAGAGACGATTAAAACGGTTAAAGAAAGCGCAACAAAATCTATCTCGTAAAAAGAAAGGAAGTAAGCGACGGGAAAAAGCCAGAAAACGAGTAGCTAAAATCCATGCTAAGATTAAGGATACTCGGACTGATTTCTTGCACAAACTATCCACTAAAATTGTTCGTGAGAACCAAACAATAGTTTTAGAGGATTTAAACACATCGGGAATGGTTAAGAATCGAAAGCTATCCCGTGCTATATCTGACTTAGGATGGCGTTCTTTTCGAGATATGCTATCAGCAAAGTCCGATAAGTATGGGCGTGATTTTCGACTAATTTCCCGATGGGAACCAACCAGTCAGCGATGCTCCTGCTGTGGAAATATCGGGGGCAAAAAAGCGTTAAACGTCCGCGAGTGGGAATGCCTTTTCTGTGGAACTTTTCACGACAGAGACGTTAATGCCGCAGTAAATATCAAAGTCGCCGGAGGGCATTCGGAGACTCAAAACGGACGTGGAGAGATGGTAAGACTTTCTGCGAAGAAAGCGCATCCCGATGAAGTGTCAACCCAGCCGAAGGTCGTTCAATTAAGTTTGTTCGATCTGCCGGGAATCACCGTCCGTTCACGGCGGTGAGGATGTCAATGAGAATAAAGTAACCTTTAAGCCCTAGATAGATAGTACAAAATCGGCTTGAGGTGGAGAACGCTCGCCCGCTAACAAGTTGAAAAGTTCCTCAACCGCATTTTTTCCTTGAAGTCGCATGGTTTCCAAGAAACTGAAGATCATGGCTACTAATTGGCCTCCCCACTGGACTGGAGTTTAGACTAATTCCATCACGCCACTCTTAGGTCGAGCGGTAGAGGGGTAGGTTTGATCGAATCCCTTGAAACCCTTACAAAAACAAGGTTATAGCTATTTCCTTGGCAAGTTTTCGCCCATGCTTCTGTATTGATTGGGGAATCTTGAAAGACTTTTGGCGAGGTTCGGTCAACTCATGATGTTCTGCAAACAAGCGCGAAAAGTCGCCATGAGGCCACAGAAACACTCGCTCAAGAAGCCTGTATTCCTTTCGTTGTCTGATTTCAAGGTATTGAGCCTGAACTCGTTAGGGTTAATTTTTGGAAAATTTAGTCTAAACTCCAGGTCAAAGATGGAGTGATTTAATCCCTATTAAGTACCTAAGCAAAATTAATTACACATATCTAACCACCTCTTGCCTCTTGCCTCTTGCCTCTTGCCTATCTTCACTAGGAAATTAATTTTGCACGACTACTTATGACATGGCAATTATGGTTAGCTTCGTGAGATTATAGAAGATAATCCCTTACCTTGGCAAAAGGCTTTACCTGTGGAGAAATTAACCCCTGGAAGAGTGGCACAAAGCTTTTTGGGACTTTTGGTCGAGATAGGCACACCCGCCAAACCGCCAAAACCCAGAGGAAAGTCCCCCGGTTGGGAGAAGGGAAAAAACGTCACAAAAAAACTCGTTATCCGACGGTGAAAAAGACAGTTACTCGACAGAAAAAAGAGACAAAAGAGGTAGCTTAAAACAAGAATTGATCATATTTCTGACTATTCTTAGCTTTCTGACAGGCTAAGACAAAT
>NZ_JADBSZ010000220.1:0-22480 GCF_020246425.1 Microcystis sp. M079S1 | reverse complement strand
GGGAGAGTGGAGAAATTGTCAGGATATTCTGACAAAGTTTGGGCTTAACTTCGTAAAGTTGATGATTTTTCCCAAGTTAAGGATTTTTGCGGGAGGGTGGATGGTCTGGAAGTTAGACTGGATAAGGATTTGGGGAATTTTGGGGACTTTTTTCTTAAGTTCCTAAACTTCGGTTGTGTTGAGGAGCAGGAGAAAAATATACTGGATTGAAAGTTATACATTGTGAAGTTTTTCTTACTGTGTATTACTTCTAAGTACCATAAATTATTGAGGGTAAATTCGATGATATTGAATCTGAACTCCGAAAATCCGAACAAGAAAAAGTTTGCATTTTTAACGGGGATGATTGTTTCCGTTTTGGCAATCTTAGTTCTTACCGTTGGTAATCCTGCTTTTGCTCAACCTGTTTTTACAGACAAACTCGATTTTGGTTTAACGAGCTTTTATCCAGATGCGGCTTCTCAACAGAAGAAAGTTGATACATTAAAGAACCTTAACTACAACATCTCTGTTCCCCTTAACGTGGAAGATATAAAAGATAAACTAGGTGATGGATCATTTCAGAGTGCCGACCTAGATTTTAGTACAACCCAGCCCACCGTTCCAGGTACCAATACGCGTATTTCCTTCACCGGCCCTATTACCGCAACTAACGGAGTTGCTGAAACTTCTAAACTTTATGCTGTTGTCGCAGGAAAGCCTAAATTAAACACTTGCCCAGTTGAAGTTCAGGAAACACAGATTGCATTCTTCAATCAGAAAGATGATGCAAATACAAAAGCTCAGGCTCTTTCCGACGAAGGATATCTGGTTTATGTCACTGCTAATGCTGCTGTACAAAACGAAGCCAGAGATAAAATTATCGAACTCAACTGTCAACCTAATGCTCAAGGAGTAATTGTTAATGGTAAAACACAGAAAGTTACTGTAGATTTTACAGATATTTTCAACTTGCTACCGCAAAATTTACAGCAGCCTGCCAAAAATTCACCTTTTGTTTATTCACCAAAAAGTGATTCCATTTATTTAGTCAATGCCAGAAAAGAATATGATCCCAGTAACCCTACAAAATAAACTTATATAAAACACCTCGTTTAGGAATGGGAATTCAATAAATTATATTACTGTGGAGTAGATATCTGATGATTAAAATATCTTATCCACAGTTTGTTTAATGCTTGACTATAAATTGAAACGCAATTACCGACAATGACTGTCTAGATGTTTTCTAATAGACTTTCTAGCATTGCGCCCGCCGATCTCGTAGGATGCGTTACTTAGCGCGCCTTTTTGCTTTAAATTACAATAAATTTGTCTATTATATGCGTCACGCCACGCTAACATATTCTAACGTTACTGCTACAATTGGCTCCAAAGACCACTATAACCAACTAAAACCATGACTCAAGCCACTTTTGCAGAAATACTAGACGCAACCGAACAACTTCCCCTAAAAGATCAATAACAACTTATTCACCTGTCAAAAAATTGCTTGCGAGTCCAAAAAAGAGCAGAATTAGTTAAAGACATTAACGAGGCTCAACAGGAATATGCTCAATGCCAACCCGCAACACCTCAACAAGTAATGGAAGAGATTCTGGCATGATTAAAATAAATTAAGGTCATCTGGCCGCAGTCAGTTGTAACCGACTGAAAGTATTATTTTGTCTGAGGAGCTTCTCAAATTGACAGACGATCGCGTTTATTGGTTAGCATGGTCAAGTATTGCTGGAGTCGGGCCAATTTCCCTGAAGCGACTCTATCAGCATTTTGGCAGTGTCGCTGTGGCCTGGAATGCCGCCGATAGTGCGATCGCAGAAGTGGCGGGATTTGGCAAAAAGTTAATGGTAGCGGTACGGGAAGGGCGATCGCAAATTGACCCAGAAGCTCTTTTCGCCGAACATATCCAGAAAAACCCCCTGTTTTGGACTCCTAGCGACCCAGAATATCCCCGCTTTCTCTGGGAAATTCCCAGTCCTCCCCCCTTACTTTACTATCAAGGAAAGGTCAATTTAGAGGAAAATCAGGGAAATATCCCCACCGTCGCCATTGTGGGTACTCGTAACCCCACGGATCACGGCAGGCGCTGGGCGCGGCGCTTAAGTACCCTTTTGGCCCAACAGGGATTTACTATTGTTTCTGGTATGGCCGAAGGAATTGATGGAGAGGCACACCAAAGCTGTTTAAAAGCAGGGGGAAGAACGATTGCCGTCTTGGGAACGGGGGTCGATGTGGTTTATCCTAGTCGTCATCGGCAGCTACACGCGGACATCCAAAAGCAGGGTTTGGTGATTAGTGAACATCCTGCGGCAACTCAACCGAATAAAGCCCATTTTCCCAGTCGTAATCGCATTATCGCCGGTTTAAGTCGCGCGACTATTGTTATCGAGGCCCCCGAAAGGTCAGGCTCCCTAATCACGGCCAGTTATGCTAACGAATTCGGCGGCGATATCTATGCTTTACCCAATTCTCCCGATATTGCTGCTGTTAGGGGTTGTTTACAACTCATTCATCAGGGAGCAGAAATTATCGTTTCTGAGGAGAAATTATTAGAAATGTTGGGGGCAATTCCCACCGCGAACCAATCCGCACCGGTTAATCTTTCCCCTTCACTCCCTCTAGAGACATCCCCGGTCGTTAATGCTGCTCCTCCAGTCAATCTAGAACCTAGACTAGCACAAGTGTATCAGTTATTTGACAGAGATGCCCTGTTGTTTGACATTATTGTTCAAAAAATGCAAATCCCCACCTCAGAAGTGGCGGGGATCTTATTGGAATTAGAATTAATGGGTTTAGTGACTCAGTTACCCGGTATGCGTTACCGGAAAACCTAGTTAACTCCCAGGAGTTTATTTAGGGTATTAGCTAAAGTGGTTCTCGGTACAGCCCCGACCACCATATCAACTTTTTGACCTTCTTTGAAGATCATCAGAGTAGGAATACTGCGAATCCCGTACTGACTAGCGATAATGGGGTTTTCGTCGGTGTTGAGTTTCACCACCTTGACTTTCCCTATGAACATTTCGGCAATTTCTGCGACAACGGGAGCCACCATTCGACAAGGACCGCACCAAGGAGCCCAGAAATCCACTAGGACAAGGTCGGTACTATCTAAAACTTCGACTTTAAAGTTGGCATCTGTAACTGCAGGAACCTCTGACATACTTAAGAAATCCTCTAGTAATCACGGTTATCTAGAATACGCAAAAATTCCATTCTAGAGATTCGTGGTGCGATGTTGACATTCCACTGGTGAAAAGGACGAGAACTAGCTCTAAATCCACTATAGAGGCCTTAACTTGCATCAGAGGTAGCTTCTTGGATTAATTTCACAAGGGGGTATTCTCCTATTTTATAACCCTAGAGGCTCTATTTTGACTTTTTTTTGATAAAGTTTTGTAATATTGCCCGAGTCAGGGAGGGGTGATGGGAGCCAGATAAAATTTTCTGGAAGAAAAACCCGAAAAGTCAGCGATTTTATCTAGGCTTAACCTGAGTTTGATTATGATCAGCACAAGCCACCTCCTAATTGAGCTTTTTTATGAAAATTCTGGTCTTAAATGCGGGATCGAGCAGTCAAAAAAGTTGTTTGTACGATTTAGAGTTTCTCCCCGGCCATCCTCCGCAACCAATTTGGCAAGCGGGGATCGATTGGACGGTTAACCCTGATTACGGGGTTTTAACGGTAAAAGCTCAGGGAATTAAACAGGAAATTAATCTTTCTAGTCAGGATCGTCCGGCGGGAATTGCTCGGATGTTAGATACCTTAGTCACTGGCGAAACTAAGGTAGTAGCCAACCTCGCCGACATTAGTATAGTCGGTCATCGAGTTGTCCATGGTGGCACGGAATATTCCCAGGCTACCATGATCACTCCCCAGGTCAAAGAAACGATTAAAAAGCTGATTCCCCTGGCTCCTAGCCATAATCCCGCTCATTTAGAAGGAATTGAGGCAATCGAGCAAGTTTTGGGCGATGTTCCTCAAGTAGCAGTGTTTGACACCGCTTTTCATCGTTCTATCCCTCCTGAGTCTTCTCTTTATCCCATTCCCTACCAATGGAGTGAACTGGGAATCCGTCGCTATGGTTTCCATGGCACCAGTCATCAGTACTGCTCGCAACGGGCCGCCGAATTGTTGGGAAAACCCCTAGAATCGTTGAAAATGGTGATCTGTCATCTGGGCAATGGTGCTTCCCTATCGGCAGTCAAGGGGGGTAAAAGTATCGATACTACTATGGGATTTACTCCCCTAGAGGGATTGATGATGGGAACCCGCAGCGGTTCGATCGATCCAGGGATTCTGATTTATCTAGAGCGAGAATATCAATATAATCCCGATAGTTTAAATAGTTTACTCAATAAAGAATCGGGTTTAAAGGGAATTTCCGGTATTTCTGGAGATATGCGGGCAATTACCACGGCGATGGCCGAAGGCAACCAGAGGGCAAAATTAGCATTTGAGATGTATATTCATCGTCTGAAAGGTTTAATCGGATCGATGATTGCTTCTCTAGAGGGTTTAGATGTGTTGGTATTTACGGCAGGAATCGGCGAAAATTCAGCTTTAGTACGGGAAAAAGCCAGTCAAGGCTGGTCTTTTTTGGGTTTAGAGTTAGATTTGGCTAAAAATGCCGCTCGTCCCCGGGATGAGGATATCGCCACCGACACATCTAAAGTACGAGTGATGGTAATTGCTACGGCGGAAGATTGGGCGATCGCACGAGAATGCTGGCATTTATCCCCATAGACCCTTACCGTTGGCCATTCTCTTTTGGCTGTTCCGTTGCGGGAATCTCGATAATCGGATGGTTAAGAGCAATCATCAAATGGTCTCCCTCTTGGCTAATACTGCTCGGACTGCTCGCCATTTGGGAGAGGGGATCATTGCGTTCGGAGACGAAGTAGGAGCCAATAGCGATCGCCATAGCGGTGAAAATTGCGCCACCATAAACATAATATTGCCGACGACGCTGACCATCGACTTTTCTGAACACCTGTTCTGCCAATCGGTCGCTGGCCATAGTAGCCGGTACGGGAATTTGCTTTAAATTGGTTTGTAATCCCAAGAGCTGCCGATAGAGTTTTTTAGCAGCAGCATCATGGTCTAACCAATGCTGAACTAGCTTCCGTTCCTCTACCGTTACTTCGTTATCAATATAGGCGCTAATTAAATCCAAACGATGAGCTTCTTCGTTATCCTCATCTAATAACAAAATATCCTCGGTTGCGGAGTTGCAATCGCTGTCATCGTGACGTAACAAAGACTTGATCCATTGAACGTCTTCGGGTTGATAATTATTCATGGTTGACCTCGACCAGAAGCGATCGGTATACAATCACTTTTCACCAGCACGGAGCTAGTTAACTTTAACGACTCCTCACTTCGACCGTTAGTGCCGAATCACCACAATTTTCTTTAGCCTTCCGTAAAATAGGGCTGTAAAACAGATTGTAATTTAGCGCGAGCGCGAGCAATGCGGGATTTAACAGTTCCTAAAGAAACTCCCGTGATCTCGGCAATTTCTTCGTAGGCCATGCCTTCAATTTCTCGCAGAATAATAGTTGTCCGAAAAGCTTCAGGTAAATCAGCGATCGCCGACTGTAATTGATCGTAGAATTCGTGGGTGGTGAGATGTTCATCGGGACTGGGGTAATCGGACTCGATATCCCAATCGATTTCGCCATCTTCCACGCGCCGGGGAGCATCGAGGGAAATGGGGTGATTAACCCGCTTGCGTTTCCGCAATTCGTCGTAAAAAAGATTAGTGGCAATGCGACTCAACCAACCGCGGAACTTGAGGGGTTCATGGAGACGGTTAATATTGCGATAGACGCGAATCCAGACCTCTTGAGCCAAATCGGCGCGATCTTGCCAATCGGGAGCCAAATGATAGAGTAATTTATCAACATGAGCCTGATAGCGCCGCAGCAGTTCCGCAAAAGCTGCTCGATCGGGCTGGCACCCTTCCTGACAGCGTGCAATCAGATCATAGTTGGAGAGTTTGTCAGGGGACACGGGGTTTTGAGACTTTTTGGCCTCAAGTGACCAAGATGCTGGAATCGATTGACTCATGGGATTTCCTCTAAGGATATAAACTCCTCACTCAGAGCTTGAGGACGGGAGAATTCAGTAAAGGTTCCCGAAAATAAATAATTTTTTTCCCATATTTTGATTCTAACCGATCGGGGCATTCATCTGGGGAAGTGGGGAAGTGGGGGAGATGGCGAGCATTTTCAGTCAACAGTGAACAGTAATCAGTGCCATGAAAACTCACATCTGATAACTGATAAGTAGCTGGTTATAATTAAATTAAAAATGGATTTTAGGTTCGATCCCCCCTGCCCCCCTTGATAAGGGGGGTGCCGATAGGCGGGGGGATCTGATAATTTTTAACGCCTACCTACTTAACTGATAACTGATAACTGATAACTGATTCAAGGCTGTCTCCTGAATGGCTCTTCAGTTAGGTTTTTTCCTTAGCGAGAATAAAGACGCTGCCTTCGCTGCCGCGGCCGACGCGGAGATCTTCATCGAGATAGGTGATATCGAGCCAACCTTTTTGTTGGCGATTATTGAAAGAAAAATCGAGGGGAGGAAATTTTTTGCCACTTTCGATCGCTTCGATAAATTCTTGGGGAGAATGATAATTGAGAAGACGTTGCAGACCGAGGATCGAGCGCTCAAATTTGACCATTATCCGACGCTCGGATGTGGGTTCAAAGGTAGCGGAGACGATTACTGCCCCTTCTAGCCAAGGTAATCCGATAATTTCGGCGATATTGTAAAGTTTTGACTTGTTCAGGTCGAGATATTGATAAATTTGCCCTAATTGAAAAAAAGGTAGGCCATCTAGTCCCAGAATGCCGCGGCTGCTGGTGAATAGTAAACGCCAATTGCCCCCTAATAGTTGTTTAACTTCCAGGGGATGAGGATGGGGATTGTGGTCCTCCAATTGTTCGATCGCCGCCAAAATCCGCACGCGGTCGCTTTCCGTGGCCAGGAGTCCGCGATTTCTACCAGCGATCAATTCCAGTAATTTCGCTTTGGCATCCATAGAATAGACCTCTTGTAAAAATCAAAAATTGTTGTTAGGGTTAGGAGTAAGTAGCCAGTAGTCAGTAGCCAGGAGAATTAAGAATGAATAATAATCAATTAAATGGTCTATTTACAGATTTTAGGCAATTTAATCCTTATTTGTGCCGTTTTTGAACCCTCAAAAATTAATTATGCAAGAGGTTTAATCTCCCTTACTTTTATAAACTACCTCGACCCGCTAGGTACTCGATCGAGGTTTTTGGTGGTCTCAAGAGGTTTACTTGCGCCGATGATTTCAGAGTTTCAACGAGGTTAAAACCTCGTTGAGCGGCATTTTCAACCGTTGGCATCACTATTTTAACACAGATTAAATGCCGCAGTTTTAAAACTTTTTCATAACCGTAATTAAGTGATCGAAATAGGGAGTAATTGCGTTTTTTTCTGAGTCGCTAAAATACTCTAAGCTGTATTGTTTTAAGGCTTCTAAGCCCGAAATCATTGCCCCTAATGGTACTTGCAATTCTTGGTAAAGAAGACGCATATTTTCCAATCCCTCGGCACTGGTATAGGGAATCTGTTGTCCGACAACACCGTAGGTAATACAGCGTAAAAAGTTCCAGAAATCACGCCAACAAGCTTCGGCGCGGTGGGGTGGATAAAGATCGCCTCCGGGTTGAAGAATGGTAGGAAATTGGCTTAAGACAGTCTGACGAGCGTTATCGACGATAACATTAGCATTATCCCGCAGTTTTCGAGCTTGCTGACTAGAAACGAGTAAATCAGGCTCTAAATTGACGATAGTATCTAAATCGCTGTCGCTGAGATAGCGAGTTTGATCATCCGCTTGTTGCCAAACAGCGATCGCTGATTGCTGATAGGGCCAATTAGCGAAACTGATGATTCTCGCTTTTGGGATTAATTGCTGGGCGCGCTCACTCAAAGGCATCGATCGCTCTCCGTTGGATCAGGTTAGGCAGTTAAGATCTCTTTTACCATAAATGATCGAAAAATTAGCGATAACTCAAGATTTTTTGAAATCTATCCAAGAGGATCGCTTACAATAAACAAAAGCTAAGTCATTATAATTTGATCATCATGTCAGTTTTAATAGCGATCGGTGTACTTGCCCTATTAATTGTCGTTCACGAATTGGGTCATTTTGCCGCTGCTCGTTGGCAATCTATCCATGTTAATCGCTTTTCCATCGGTTTTGGTCCAGCTTTAGCTAAATATCAAGGTAAAGAAACGGAATACGCCCTCCGCGCCATTCCTTTAGGGGGTTACGTTGGTTTTCCTGATGACGATCCCGATAGTCAAATTCCCAATAACGACCCTGATTTATTACGCAATCGTCCTGTTTTTGATCGAGCTATCGTCATTAGTGCGGGAGTAATTGCTAATTTAATTTTTGCCTATTTTTTGCTTGTTACCCAAGTCGCTACGGTGGGTTTTCCCCAAATTAACTATCAAGAAGGGGTAATTATTCCTGAAGTTTTCACGGCTGAAAATTCCGTCGCTAAACAAGCGGGAATGCAAGCGGGGGATATCGTTCTCGCTATCAACGATCAGCCCCTTGGTGCTTCTCAAAATGCCATT
This sequence comes from Microcystis sp. M079S1, assembly GCF_020246425.1. Lineage (NCBI taxonomy): Bacteria > Bacillati > Cyanobacteriota > Cyanophyceae > Chroococcales > Microcystaceae > Microcystis > Microcystis sp. M079S1. The sequence goes on along the minus strand of NZ_JADBSZ010000220.1, from coordinate 13,848 downwards.
ATTGACTTCCGTGACATTATTCAATCTTCCCCCGATCAACCCCTAAAATTAACCATCAAACGCCCGACAGAAACTCTCGATTTAATCGTTACTCCTGAATTGGGAAGTGATGGTCAGGGTAAAATTGGGGTGAGATTGGCTCCTAACGGTGAAGAAACTCGCCTGAAGGCCGATAATTTTGGGCAAGCTTTTAGCTTAGGTGCGGGTGAATTTCAGCGATTAACCCTATTAACCGTTCAAGGTTTTGGGCAGTTAGTTAGTAACTTCAAAGATAGTGTTCAACAGGTAGCAGGACCGGTTAAAATTGTCGAATACGGAGCGGCGATCGCTCGTAATGATGCGGGTAATCTTTTTCAATTTGCCGCCCTAATTAGTATTAACTTAGCCGTGATTAATATTCTACCTCTACCTGCCCTTGATGGCGGTCAATTGGTATTTTTATTAATCGAAGCTTTGGTAGGTAAACCTCTCCCAACTAAACTACAAGATAACATCATGCAAACAGGTCTAGTTTTACTCTTAGGATTAGGAGTTTTCTTAATCGTGCGCGACACGGCTAACCTAGCAGTTTTTCAGGATTTATTCCAGTGATGGACTCTCGAAAAAAAACTGAACCTCAACTGCGTGCCCTAGAAATTTTAAGCAACCTAAAGCGATTATATCCAGAGGCAACCTGTAGCTTAAATTATCAAACTCCCGTGCAGTTATTGGTGGCAGTGATTCTCTCGGCACAATGCACTGATGAGCGGGTAAATAAGGTGACTCCTGCTTTATTCGCTCGTTTTCCCGATGCTAAATCCTTAGCTTTTGCCGAGCGAGAGGAGTTAGAAACTCTCATTCGTTCCACGGGATTCTATCGCAATAAAGCTAAAAATATTCAGGGTGCTTGTCAAAAAATCCTCAAGGATTTTCAGGGGGAAGTACCCAAGACAATGGCGGAATTATTAACTTTACCTGGGGTAGCTAGAAAAACGGCTAATGTGGTACTCGCTCACGCTTACGGGATTATTGAGGGAGTGACAGTAGATACCCACGTTAAGCGCTTAAGTAATCGTTTGGGTTTAACTACTAATAACGATCCGGTGAAAATTGAACGGGATTTAATGGCTTTACTACCTCAACCGGATTGGGAAACTTTTTCTATTAGTATTATTTACCACGGCCGGGCGGTTTGTAAAGCAAGAAATCCCGCTTGTTTTTCCTGTCAATTAGCCTCTCTTTGTCCCACAGCAAAAGTAAGCTAATTAGGACTTACTGAAAAAGGTTTTTCTGGTGGCAGGGTGTGGGGTAGGGTCGTTTCATTCTCTCAAATGTCATTCTCTCAAATCTTTATCTGGTAATGTTTTTAGTCGATTTCTCGGAATAAATATCTGAAAATTTTTCAAAACGTCGTGCTTAGTAGCTTGATTCATGAATCAAGCTACTATGAGTTTATTCATGAATCAAGCTACTATGATCAGCCCTAGGGTTTGGGGTGCTTTTTTCGGTGATCAGTAAACAGTAAACTGATAACTCACACCTGATAACTGGTAACTCACACCTGATAACTGGTAACTGAATCACTGATAACTGATAACTGATAACTGATAACTGATCTGGGGGCTATAATGGGAAAAAATAGCTCATCCATCAATCTTATGAGTCAAGGATCTCGGCAAGAAATAAAAACCCAAGCAATAATCCTCGCTACTTTTGTGGCGATTTTTTGGCTGTTAGAGATTTTAGATCAATTTGTTTTTCGGGGCAGTTTAGACTATTTCGGGATTATTCCCCATCAAGTCATCGGATTGCGGGGTATTCTTTTCGCACCTTTCCTACACGGTGACTTTCCCCATCTTATTGCTAATACGGTTCCTTTCCTGATTCTCGGTTGGTTGGTGATGTTACAGGAAACCAGTGACTTTTTTATTGTGACTGGGTTAACTATGCTGGTGGGGGGGTTAGGAGTCTGGTTATTTGCTGCTCCCGGATCCATCCATATCGGGGCAAGTATCTTGATTTTTGGCTATTTAGGTTTTTTATTACTGCGGGGCTATTTCCAAAGAAATATTCCTTCTATACTCTTGTCAATTCTAGTCTTTTTACTCTACGGTGGCACAATTTGGGGCGTTTTGCCTTCCCGTCCGGGGATTTCTTGGCAAGGACATTTATTTGGTTTCCTAGGCGGGGTTTTAGCCGCCAAATTAATCGCCACCGAAAAGAAACATTATCCCTAAATGGGGGAACCTTCTATCTCGCTACATACTTCATAAAAATCGGTGACAGGCGGTTTCGCAAACAGAGGAGCCATGGATTTCAGCAATAATTCATGGGCTTCGCTTTTATTTGCCTCCATATCATCGATTTTATCCCAGATGATCACGGCAATTCCTTCATCGGTTCCGGGTTTTTGCAACAGAAAAGCCCCCTGGAATCCCGTGGAATAGGTGGAAACGGCCTTTTCGTAGAGTTTTTGAGCCTCGGAAAAACACCCCGGTTTGAATTCACCAATAGCCACATAGGCATATTTATGTTTGAGAAAATCGAGAAATTCTGGCATGGCAATGAGGGGAAATGGAATAAATCAATAAATCTTTCTTTCTACTCCTATTAAAACTTAGATTGATCGCTCTCTCCGCCCCATCGACATATTTTTTTAACTAAGCTTCCCCAATTGTCTCTTTTTTTGTTAGCTTATATGTAGTCGTTATGAGTTCGTATAAGTTCTATGATCAAAATCGTTGGTATCAATGGCAGTTTACGCCCTGGATCCTATAGTGCGATGGCGTTAGAAGTTGCTATAAGTCGAGTACAGGCGTTAGGAGTAGAAACGGAGATAATTGACCTGAGAAAACTCTCTTTACCCTTCTGTAACGGGGGAGATGACTATTCTGACTATCCCGATGTGGCCAAAATGCAGCAAACGGTTAAATCGGCAGCGGGATTAATTTTGGCGACACCGGAGTATCATGGCAGCGTCAGTGGTGTGATGAAGAATGCCCTAGATTTAATGAGTTTTGAGGAGTTATCGGGAAAGGTTGCCGGATTAATCAGTGTTTTAGGCGGCCAATCCAATAGTAACGCCCTAAATGATTTAAGAATCATTCTCCGTTGGGTTCATGCTTGGGTAATTCCGGAACAAATTGGCTTAGGACAAGCGTGGAAAGTCTTCAACGAAGAAGGAAAAATCCTTGACGAGAAGCTTTCCCAACGTTTTGACGCTTTTGCGCGAAGTTTAGTCGATAATACCCGTAAACTCAACGAGATCTAGTGATATCGATGGTGATTTTACCGGTGAAATGGGGAATTGGGGCGGCAGGTTTCGATAATTGTACTCTTACCTGTCGCACTCGATCGAGTTGTAGGATATCCTCAGCGATAACCGTGGCCAATTTTTCCACTAGGGCAAATTTGCTGGTTTCAATCTGGTGTTTGACAATTTCGATCGCCTGTCGATAATCTAGAGTATCTTCAATCGCGTCACTTTTGCCAGCAATGCTGATATCAACTTCTAGGGATAAATCCACCTCAAACCATTGACCTAAAACCTGTTCTTCGGCCAGATATCCTGTGTAACCGTAGGCCCGAATTCCTGTAACGTGAATAGTATCCATAGATAGTTAAATTAAAAAACTGGCGGCTTTTCCCACAAAGATGAAGTGTAACCTAATTTGGTATCGACGACCCAATCCCCAAAAGGAAAACTTCCTATCTTGTCACCATTAAGATAACTGCTAAGTAAGTGGTTCTAATTAAATAGAAGATAGATTTTGCCTTCGATACCCCCTTAATCCCCCCTTGATAAGGGGGGTGTCTGACAATTTTTAACACCTACCTACTTATAAGTTATCGTTTACACGGCTCTCACCTGTTCGGCGTAATCTTTGGGACGTAGTTGACGGAAACCTTGAAAAGCCAATTGTCTCAAGTTTAGAGGTAAATAGGAAAGCAGTAAACCCAGTCTGGCCCGTCGGGATTTTCCTGACAATTTCGAGGCTTTTTCTATTAAAACTCGCCCGGCTTCGGTTTCTCCCTTTTCAATTAATTTTATCCCCAAACATTCCTGTAAAAAAGCCGTCCTTTTCACTCTTTCTTCTTCTAATTTTACATCATTAAAGTGATAACCTTCTGTACAAAACAAGTTTGCTTGCAAAAAGTGAACCGCTTGTTTTAAGCTAGTTTGCCCCCCATGGAAACGATATTCCATTAATAATTCTGGCAGAAAATAAGCTTGTTTTCCCGCTAAAGCTAAACGCACTAATAAATCAAAATCTTCACAACCATCCGCCTGAGGGCGCATATAATCCACATCGGCTAAAGATTGATAACGAAAAAGAGTCGAACCCACCTGTAAACTTTTACAGGAAAAAGTTTGTCTTTCTAAATCAGGAATAATCCCTTGTTGTAATCTATCTTTGCCCCATTTCGCTGAATTTTTTTTTGTTGCTGATGCAACTCTTTGTCCAAATCTATCAATAATCCAGTGATCTGTACAGACAAAATCAACGGTTTTTTCTTGATCTAAAATAGGGACAGTTTTCGCTAAAAATTCAGGAGTTAGTCCATCGTCATCATCGAATTTAATAAAATATTCTCCCCGAGCAGCCGTAAAACCCGATCGCATATTTAAACTTCTGCCAATATTTTGAGGATGACGCAGATAAATTATTCTCGAATCCTGAAATGCTGCCACCACTTCTGGGGTACGATCAGAAGAACCATCATCACAGACAATTAACTCAAAATCTTCATAGGTCTGCCGCAACACAGTATTAATCGAATAGCTGAGATAATCGGCGCGGTTATAGGTGGGAATACAAACACTTACTTTTGGCATAATATTTCAGTTATCAGTTATCAGTTATCAGTTATCAGTTATCAGTTATCAGCTTGTTACTTGAGAAAGGCAATTAGGCTCTTCGTTACTTGGTATGGTTCGAGCGGGTGGCATAAATAGACTACATCCTTATTTGGCCAGAGACTTAATTGATTAGTTCGTTCTAGATGGAAAACAATTGACAAAAATAGCCAAATGTCTTTCTCTATAATGGTTTCATCTCTTATAACCCCGTCTATTGCATAACACAAACCGAAGAACCGGCAATTAATTGGCCATTTTTCTAGTTATCATCACTATTGTCTAGCTGACGGCTGACGGCTGACGGCTGACGGCTTTAAAAGTATTTTTACATTTTTCCAAAGGAATGTTAAGTTTTAGGGTATTGAATGAGTAACCTTGATAGCCATGGCTCCTAAAATAGCAGGGATTATCTGTACCCACAACCGCGATCACTACCTAGCAGGAGCGATCGATAGTCTTTTAGGGCAAACCTGCCCAGATTGTGAGATTTTAGTGGTTGATAACGCATCTACCGATAAAACCCGTCAAGTGGCCCAGTCGCGTCTGGGAGATGGGCGGCTAAAATACGTTTACGAACCTATTTTAGGGCTATCTACCGCCAGAAATCGCGGGGCGAAGGAAACTAGAGCGCCGATTTTAGCCTATTTGGATGACGATGCGATCGCAAGTCCTCAATGGTTGCAAATTCTGTTAAATGCCTACGAAAATAACCAAAAACTGGCAGTAGCAGGGGGAAAAGTCACCTTAATTTGGCCGCAAGGCTACAGTCAACCCAATTGGTTATCCGATGAGTTAGCAGGGGGTTTAGGGGCTTTCGATTTGGGCGACAATGTGGTATACATTAGCCAGGCGAATTTAACTCCGCGAGGGGTTAATTACTCGATTCGGCGAGATTTATTGGAGAAAATTGGCGGTTTTGACCCTAATTTGGGAAGAATTGGCAAAAAACTTCTCTCTAATGAGGAATTATACACTACAGAACTGGCACTCGCCCAGGGATGGCAAGTGGGCTATTTTCCCGAAGCATTGGTGGAACACAATGTTGCCCCGGAAAGAATCAATCGTCAATGGTTTATGCGTCGCAGTTGGTGGCAAGGCATCAGCGAACACTACCGGGAAGAAGTGGCAGCAAAGACGGGATTGGCTCAATTTGGGCGAGGAGGTGAGCGTTTGGTGAGAGGATTGGTTAAATCTGTCAAATTTATCAATGATCCCGCTAAAAGGTTTGAGAATCTTCTCTATGCCTACGGACAAATCGGTTATTTAAGCGAGGCCGCCAAGGCGATGTTAACCCCTCAAAAGTAAATTATTGTAAATAAATGGGTAAAAAAGCGTTAATTTGTGGTATATCGGGCCAGGATGGAGCATACCTAGCCGAATTACTGTTAAAAGCTGGCTATACAGTTTGTGGCACCTCCCGGGATGCCCAAATGTCCTCTTTTAGTAACCTGAAACGTTTGGGAATCAAGGAACAGGTAAAACTAGAATCGATGGCACTGAACGACTTTCGCAGTGTCCTACAAGTCTTAATTAAAATTCAGCCCGATGAGGTCTATAATTTGGCTGGACAAAGTTCTGTGGGTTTATCCTTCGAGCAGCCGGTGGAAACCTTAGAAAGTATTGCCACGGGAACCTTAAATCTCTTAGAAGCAATTCGATTTACCGGAGCAAAAATTAAATTATATAATGCAGGATCGAGTGAATGTTTCGGGGATATCGGCGATAATTCTGCCGACGAAAATACCCCTTTTCGTCCTCGCAGTCCCTACGCTGTGGCCAAATCGGCGGCTTTTTGGGAAGTGGCTAATTATCGAGAAGCCTACGGAATTTTTGCCTGTTCAGGCATACTTTTCAATCATGAATCTCCCCTGCGTCCCGAGCGCTTTGTTACCCAAAAAATTATCGCTGCCGTGGCTAAAATTGCCCGGGGAAGTATCGAGACTTTACACTTAGGAAATATGGATATTCAAAGGGATTGGGGTTGGGCACCGGAGTACGTTGAAGCGATGTATTTAATGCTGCAACAGGAGCAACCCGATGATTACGTCATTGCCACGGGAGAAAGTTCAAAACTGGAGGATTTTGTCGCCACAGCTTTTGCTACTGTTGGCTTAAATTGGCCAGATCATGTAATTTCCGATCAAAGTTTATTAAGACCAACAGATTTAGCCATTAGTCGCGGCAATCCCAACAAAGCTAAGGAAAAATTAGGTTGGCAAGCACGATACAAAATGACCGATATTGTCCGCATGATGGTAGAAAATCGTTTAGAGGAATAGCTATGAATATCTTAATGATTAGTTCCGCCTTCCCCTATCCACCAACCAGAGGGGGAACTCAGGGCAGAACTTTTAATTTACTCAAGTATCTCAGCAAAAATCATGATATTACTCTCATCGTTCAGCGTACTGCTGATGTCAGCGATGAGGAGGTAGAAAAGTTAGGTAACTTTGTTAGTGAATTGGTAGTTTTTCCCCGTCCTCGAGATGCCAAAACTGGAATAATTGCTAAACTGCAAAGATTAGCTCAATTCCTGCAAACGGGAACCCCTCCCAATGTACTTTTTGGCTATTCTCAAGAGATGCAGAACTGGATAGATAGGGCAGTTAATAGTCAAAAATTCTCAGTAATTACCAGTGAACATAGTGTTAATGAAATTTATATTCGTCCCCAATGGCAACAGCAAATTAGGACAGTAATTGATGTGCATAGTTCCCTCTATCAAACCTGCAAAAGTCAATTAGAAATTGGGGTTTCTAGTCAAGAATTACGGGATCGTCTCTACCTTCCTCTCATGGGTCGCTACGAACAAAAAACTGTGCAGAAATTCTCAAAAATTGTCGTCACTACCGATGATGATCAAAAACAAATGGAAGAATTTGCCCCCAATGGAGAGATTTATTTAATTCCTAATGCAGTAGATTTAGATTTGTTTCCCTATCGTTCCCAGGATCCTGCTGGACATAATTTAGTTTTTATCGGTGGGTTAGATTATTGGGTTAATATCGATGCGGCCTGTTTTTTAGCTAGGGAAATTTTACCTCGTATTCAAATTACTTATCCCGAGACTACTTTAACTCTAGTCGGTGCTAATCCATCCCTAGAAGTGCAAGAATTAACTAAGTTAAAAGGAGTAATTGTGACGGGACGAGTACCATCAATGACCACCTATCTTCATCAGGCAACTGTGGCAGTTATTCCCCTAAGAACAGGTTTTGGAATGAAGTTTAAAACCCTAGAATCTATGGCTGCGGGGGTGCCAGTGGTAGCCAGCGATCGAGGTTTAGAAGGATTAACAGTTGAAGGAAATAATGTTCCTTTAGCAGCCTTAAGGGCTAATAGTATTGAGGAATATTGTACGGCGGTTAGTAGTCTTTTTGAATCGGCAGAGTTGCGAGAAAAATTATCTAGAAATGCTCGCAAATTAATCGAAGATAATTATACTTGGCAGCAAGCGGCAGCTAAGTACGAACAAGTTTTGATTGCTGACATTTGTTAGAAAATTTCTCTAATTTTTTGGTAAATTAATATGCTATCAAATCAAATACCCGTGAAAATATCTGTTGTTGTTCCTCTTTATAACGAAGAAGAAAACATCGATGCTCTCTTTAGGCGACTTTTAGCGGTTTTAGAGGCACTAAATACCAGTTATGAGATCGTTTGCGTCAATGATGGTAGTCGTGACAATACTCTCAAAAATCTCCTGGAATATCATCAACGTTACCCACAAATTAAAGTGGTTAATTTATCCCGGAATTTTGGTAAAGATATTGCCATGTCAGCAGGAATTGATTACAGTCAAGGAATGGCAGTCATTCCTATTGATGCTGATTTACAAGATCCCCCCGAATTAATTGCCGAAATGATCGAAAAATGGCAGCAGGGTTATGATGTGGTTTATGCGTCCCGTCGGGTTAGAATTGGCGAAAGTTGGTTGAAACGTTTCACCGCAGAAGGTTTCTATCAAGTCATTAATAAATTAAGTCGGGTTCCTATTCCCCCTAATACGGGAGATTTTCGCTTGATTGATCGCCGAGTGGTAGAATCAATTAAAAAGATGCCCGAACGTCAAAGATTTATGAAAGGAATATTTGCTTGGGTGGGATATAAACAGACATCAATTTTATTCGATCGAGAACCCCGGTATCAAGGACAAACTAAATGGAATTACTGGAAATTATGGAATTTTGCCATCGATGGTATTACCTCTTTTAGTTTTTTCCCTCTGAAAGTCTGGACCTATGTAGGATTTATCATTGCACTTGTTAGTCTTGTTTATGCTAGTTTTTTAATTCTCAGGACTATTATTTTAGGAATCGATGTACCCGGATACGCTTCTCTGATGGTTGCTGTCTTATTTTTAGGAGGAATTCAATTACTGACTCTTGGTATTATTGGCGAATATATTGGCAGGGTTTATGAAGAAGTAAAGGGCCGACCACTTTATCTGGTTCGAGATTGTTATGGTTTTGAAAATCGGGAACAAGTTACTGATAAAATAACTCAAAATTAAAATACTGACAAGAGGAGAATGAAGTCTATGAATACCGAAGTTTTTCAGCAATTTTTTGCCTATTGTGTCGGTAGTTGGCAAACGGAAAGAACCTATCATTATCTAGCTGCTCAAGAGGTGGAACGTTCCCGTACTGAATTCCTCATTCAACCCCTGACTAGGGAGATTAAACAGAAAGTTCTGACAGATAATAACTATGCTGATATTGCGGATTTAGAAAGTATCCCGGGGTTTAATTTAGGTTTCTATACCATCTCGGAAAAAGGGGAAGAAGTGCGACAAAATCTTAATCTTTTATTTGTGGTTAGAGCAGAAAATAACGGTTATTTAGAAGGGGATTATCTTCGTGATCGCGCCTACGAAGAAGCAAGACCAATTATCTCCGCTTTTCGCTTTGATTCCACTACCAGAGAGTTATTAATGACCACCAATTATACTCGCAGTGTTTCCGTGGATTCAATTACTTTAATCAATCCAGACCTGCGAATTCGCAAAATTATTAACTATCAACGTCCCCAGCAGGGGGAACCCTTGGAAAAAGTTCTCTTGGTCGGTTTTGGAGTTGAGTGTAAAGTCAGTTAAAAAAATATTTCTTTCCCCCCCCCCTTGATTCTCCAGTCAAGGGGAGATTTTATCATCGAGTAACGATAGGATTAAGGAGCAAAAATAATGCTCAAAATCGGTCAACTTTCCCTAGAAAGTGGCGTTTCAATTAAAACGATTCGTTATTACGAGGAATTAGGACTAATTCAGTCCCCTGAAAGGACAGAGGGAAAATTTCGCCTATTTACTCCCGATACTGTCCATCGCTTGCTATTTGTCAAGAGATTACAATCTTTGGGTTTAAGTCTGCAAGAGATCCGCGAATGTTTAGTAATTTATGACCATGGAGAATTACCCTGTGGAGATATTCAAGAAAAATTAATTAAACATATTGCTGAGATCGATCAACAAGTGGAACAATTGCTTTTATTGCGTCAACAATTAACCGAAACCCTGCAAGGATGGACGGATACACCTGTAAAAGACGATCAATTTATTTGCCCTAATCTCAAGGTTTAACTATCATGAAAAAGTTAATTTTATTGGTAAGTGTAGCACTTATTTCTACTCCTGTCATTGCTCAACATTTACATCTTGATTCACCTCAAACTCAGACTTTACAAGCAATTCCTGACGATATACCAGCTTGGATGTATAACAAGCAACGTAATCATATTTATCCCCAAAGAGGGGTTTATAACAATGCCATTTATAATGTCAGAGATTTAGCTTTAGACTTGAATGCGATCGCTGTTGGTCATGCCTTTGCTTACGAAGATATCGTAACGGGAAAAGCGAAAGATTTAGAAACTAAGACATACCAAAAAATTAATTGGGTTTTAAAAAATCCGCCTAAATTTATGCCCGACGAGGGTAATATTTCCCCAACTTTTGGCAGAAAATACGGTGTTTTAGAACAGGTTTTCGAGTGGGCGCATATTTTCCATGCTCAAACCGTTGATGTTTTAGCCAGCAGCAAATTAACCAACGAGGAAAAAGAGGCGGAAATTAAAAAATTATATCAATTTTACTTGACAAAAGTTCCCTATGCGATTACGGGATTACCCATGAATATGGGTTATCTGGATTCCCAGCCTTATTCTAAAGCCTTTCGCCAGAAATATCCGAAAGTTAATGGCTTATTTTGGGGCTACCATTGGTTACAAGGAACCATGTATGACTTGCTTTATGAGAAAACTTTAGAGGAACAAAAACAGGCTTATAAACAGGTGGGTAAACAATACCATAGTCAGGAATTGTATCGCACTGATCGAGCTTTTATGCCCATGTTTGCCGAACTTAGTCCCAAGTTTGCCCGACGTTTTCCCGCAATATCTAACACCTTTGATAACCTGCATATGTTGCACGATATGGTTAATGATATTCTGGCATCAGATTGGCTAACTCCCCAACAAAAAGACGAACAAATTACCCGCGCTATTTGGTTAGTAATGGCTGCTAATCATCGGGAAATGGAAGCAGGAAAAAATTATGGTGGTGAAGGACTACATGATCATCGTTTTGAGTCAGGAATTCCGGGGATGGGATTAATGCCAGCAGATATTTCTCACGAAGGTCATAATCACGAAAATACTCATAATTCTGAGAAAAAACCTGATAATTCTCAGGGAGATGAGGGGGGAGATCACCAACACCATAACCACGAAAATTACTCTCCAGAAAACCCTCCTAATACGGAGAAAAAACCTGACGACAGCAATGATCAAGAGCAACTGAAAAAATGAGAAGATTTTTATTAATTGCTGTGGGTTTAGTCGTTAGTTTAACTAATCCAGTTTTTGCCAACGATCATAACAATCTTGATTCCGGTCGTCCCCTTTCTTTTGATGATGCTGAAAGTCTTGGTTTTGGGGAACAATCGATAGAATTTGGAGGAAGTCTAGTCTTTCCTGAAAATAGTAATCTTGGGGGTGAGTTTGATATTGAATACCTCAACGGTATTATTCGCAATGGTCATATTATTATCGGCATCGATCCGCAGGTGGGAGGTCGAGTTAATAGTGATGATACGGATTTTGATGTGGGAAATTTATCTGTAGGTTTTTTCTATAATTTCAATCGTGAATACGATAATGTTCCCGCTTTTGCCATTCGTACCGATTTAGGATTACCGACGGGAAATAATGCTAGGGGATTAGATTTTCGTCTGCGGGGAATTGCCAGTAAAACTGTTGGTCAATTCCATCGCTTGCATCTTAATCTCGATTTAAACATAAAAACCGATCCCGATGACGGCGATCAATCTTTTTTACCGGCAGCAATTCTCGGTTACTCGCGACCAATTGGTTATCCGAAACGCTTTGATCGCACTTTTTTAGCAGAATTGGGCGTAATTACCGGCGATAATAGTCATGGTGGCGTTTTAATTCGCACTGGTATGGGAATTCGTCAGCAAATTAATCGTCAAGGTGTGATCGATTTCGGTATTGAGGGAGATATTGCCACTAATGGCCATGATCAAAGTCAATTAAAGCTAAAAATCGGTTATTCTTTCGGATTTTAGGATTTTTCCCTAGCCTGCTATTAAAAGCTAAAATAGATGAAGTATAACTTAAATTTTGGTTTGACTGGGAGTATGAGGGGGTTTGGAAGTCCACATCTTCTCATCCCTGAAAACAACAGGGATATCTTACCAAAACCGATACTTTTCAGCAGACGATTTTTTAGTAAACTTTTAAAAGCGATCGTCAGACAGGTGACAAGGACAAACAGTACAAGAATACCAGTAAGCCAACCAAGAGTGATGGAAACTCCCCCAGCGCGCCAAAGGGGAGTGTTAAAAAAGGGCGTTAACCAAGCTGAGGGTGAGAAAGTCATCGCTAAAGTTTAGATTTGATAGGGATTACCCAAGCGATCCACAAAAACATTGTAATCTAAGGGTAAACGCCCAGGATTAAGCCGTGGTTCCGCCGCGTAACCGATGGGAACGACAACAGCGATCGCCAGATCGGGATGATCGGCAGCACCGATCACAGCTTTTACCTTGTCCTCGATCCAACCGTTGAGAAAACAACTAGATAAACCGAGACTTTCGGCAGCTAAAACCAGATGAGTGGCGGCGATCATGGCATCTTTAATCGCGTATTCCCGGGTTTTTTCGCCCAAATCCTGGTGAAATCCCGGGATTGCCTGTTGAAAATATTTTACCGTGCCTTCGTTCCAGGCACCTGTACTGAGAGCCTGTTCATAGATAGGAGTTAGATCTCCTCCTCCTGCGGCAGCATCGGCAGCGAAAACAAAAGTAACCGGCGCTTGGATAATTTGCTTTTGTCCCCAAGCGGCCTCGGCTAAAGCGGCCTTTTGTGCCTCATCTTGTACTAAAATAATTCGCCAATCTTGGATGTTGAAACTACTAGGTGCGGCAACGGTTAATTCTACTAGGGTTTTCAGCAGTTCTGGGGTGATCGGATCGGTGGTAAAAGTTTTAATAGAACGACGTTGATTAATCGCCGTGGGAACATCGAGAGGCAAGGTCATAAAGTCAGTGGATCAAGTTAAATACTTCTAATTATTATAAGGTCAGGTTATCAGCCCTAGACTTCGGTGTGACCGAAAATTTGGGTACAAGCCCCGCCATGCCCGCGCAGGGTCGGGCGGCTTTAAATAAATATGTATTGTCAACTTAAAGAATTTTGTGTTAAGATATTGATACTCAGTCAAGCAGTATCAAAATGTTTGTACTAGAATACAAAGTTAAGCCAAAACCTAATCAAATAGAAGCCATTAATGAGGCAATACGGACAACTCAATTTGTTCGGAATAAAGTTCTGCGTTATTGGATGGATAATCGGGGTGTTGGCAAAACAGAGTTATTTCGGTACAACACAGCATTAAGGAAAGAGTTGAAATTTGTTGATGATTTAAACTCCCATGCTTGCCAGACTGCCGTAGAAAGAACCTTGCGGGCAATTACTCGGTTTTACGATAATTG
>NZ_JADBSZ010000022.1:0-5083 GCF_020246425.1 Microcystis sp. M079S1 | reverse complement strand
TAACTGATAACTGATAACTGATAACTGATAACTGATAACTGATAACTGATAACTGATAACTGATAACTGATAACTGATAACTGATAACTGATAACTGATAACTGATAACTGATAACTGTATCTAAATTCCTTTCTGGAGAGAGAATTGCACCTGTTTAAATTCTTGTTTTAAACGCTGTTTGAGTTTGTCGGGGATGGGACGGGAACCGTAGGCGGTATAATAACCAGCTAGAGAGTTTAAAGCTGTTTGCATAGTAGTGAAAGAACGCAAACCCCCGGATTTTTTATCTCGTCGGTAGAGGGAGATGTAATCGTTGATTTGTTCCTTTGCTTGCGACTCAACTGCCGCTTTATTCGGGTCATCTTTGACTAAATCAAGGGCTGTGGTTAAAGTTTCAATCACCGTCAGGGTATCTTTTCCATAATTGCCCGTTAACCCCGAACTACTAGAACAACCCATCAATCCGATGACCAGGACGAGAACCAAAGCTAATAAGCGAGAAATGTAAGGTTTTAGAGACATATTTTCAACACCATAAGTTAATCCCAAGTCACCTTATCCTATCAGGAAACCGTGACCAGTTCCCCATGGCGGTCAACCTGCTGCAAAAATCAAAAATCTTTCCTTTAGTCAGGGGTCAATCAGGGGTAAATAGCCAAAATATAGGGTTTTTGGGCTTCAAAAGCGCTATTTTTGCCTAAAAGTTGCGATGCCATCAACCTGGAGTGAGTTGATTCTGGAGCAATTCCAGCCGCGATAAGGCACTGGTGGCGGTTTCCCGAAGGTAGCTATCCGCCCTATCATCATTGGCTATGGCTGTCAATACCTCTTTAGATAGATTATCTGGAATCGAACTAACAGCATTAATTATCGACACGGCTAACCCCAAATTCTCCGTATTTTGCAACACTTCCAATAAACTATCCAATGCTGGAACCCCAACTACTCCCAGGGCCATAGCCGCCGCAATATGTACCACCGGATTCGCGTCTGCTAGTGCCGTTTTTAAACCCGCGATTCCCGCCTCTGGAAAGGGGACATCGGGATAATTCACCGCTACTTGGGACAAGGCCTTGGCACAACTACCGCGCACGGTGACATTATCGCTATTGAGTAACCCTACCAGCAAAAGGGGAACCGTATCCACACCGATCGCGCCTAGAGCTTTGACGGCAGCCCGGCGATAGGTGGTATCTTCTTCATCTAAAATGGCCATCAGGCGCTCGATCGTGGTTTCGTTGCGAGTTTCCACCAATTCCCAGATTGCCTGTTCCCGTAGGTGCGGATTGGGGTGCTTTAACTGCTCGAATAAAGATTCTTGGGACATGGTGCTGTTAAAAAGTCCTGTAAGTAGGGTGTGGGGAAGTGGGGTGTGGGGTGTGGGGAAGTGGGGAAGTGGGGAGAATAAATAAAAATAATCTCCTGACTCCTGACTCCTGACTTCTGACTCCTGACTGACGACCGACGGCTAAAAATCTGCCAATAACCGAGGGACTCCTAGTTATTCGCTTACCCCCATGATAGGCAAACAATTAACTGCGAGTCCCCCAGTCGTGAACGAGATCGATATCTGTCTCTAGGAGAGAGAATTGATCACATAGTCGAGAAGGGCATTATACTCGGTGAGAGCTTGAGCCGACATATCGCGGGGAGCGCAACCGCGATTACGAGCAAAGCTGAGAGCTTCTACATAGGGAGCGGTGGGTAATCCCAGGGCGCGATAAACTTCCCGTTGTCCGGCAATACCCCACTCATCGAGGGGACCGGTGCCACCCACTACTAAACAGTAGTTAACCAGACGCAGGTAGTGTTTGATGTCCCGGAGACATTTTTCTTTGAAAGTATCGGTGGAGTTAGCTTGCCCGGCTTCGTTTAAGTAGGGATACTTTTTGATGCAAGCATCATAAGCTTCTTTGGCCACAGCGTCGAGGTTGCCAGCCAGTTTTTCGGCGGCTTCCAGACGAGCGGTGGCCCGTTGGATCGAGCCTTGTACAGATTCTAGATCGGAGGTGCTGGGGAAACGTCCAGCCGCATCAGCAGAAGCAACGGCAGTAGTAATTACTGATTTCATGTCTTTACTATTTTTAAGTTTGACTTGAGTGAAGAAATTAATTGGCTGATTTTTGCGGAAATAACAGCCCGAAAGCGAGTTTTAGTCTCGTTTTAGCTGAGAGCGGCGATGACTCGATCGAAATAGCTGCTCGCTTCTGCCACTAAGCTGGCGCAACGATCTTCAACAACGGGGGAACCCATTTTGCGAAGTTTAGCACCGGCGAATTTTTCGCTGGGGGTATCTTGAATGTGGGCGGCGGCTTGCGCTTTCATGATCGCTACGGCACGAGCGGCGGATTGTAGGGGTACACCTAAAGCGGTGTAGGTTTCTTTCAAACCGTTTAAGCAACGATCTTCGAGGACGGAAGCATCGCCAGCGAGAAGCGCATAGGTGACATAGCGTAAGATGATTTCCGCATCACGCAGACAGGCTGCCATGCGACGGTTGGGGTAACAGTTGCCACCAGCTTGAATTAAGCCGGTATTTTCGCAAATCATCCCGGCAACGGCATCGGAAACCATACAACTAGCGTTACTAGCGATCGCGTTAACGGCATCAAGACGACGGTTGCCCTGGGCGATGAAGCTACGGAGCGCGTTTAAGTCGGCACCACCGATGGCAGCGGTTTTACTATCGGCGGTTACTACCGCTCTGGAAAAAGCGTCAAGCATGAAGCTCTCCTCAAATTGAGATGAATAGAAGGGGTTTCAGGGTCGATCGACATTGGACTTTGCGATCGATTATTCTAGAAGATAAAAATTCGCCGTTGCTTTCGTCCCGTTTCTGAGAAAGAAAGTTACATTTCTTGACATACTCCCATCGTCAAGCTGGAACTAGGGTGAAATGGGCAGTTTGACGGTAAAGCTTGTTCCCTTACCCACTTGGCTATCTAGGGTGATTTCGCCACGGTGGAGTTCGACGCATTTTTTAACCACTGCTAACCCCAATCCCGTGCCGATAATATTTTCCACATTCTGACCCCGATAAAAGGGTTCATAGATCTTACCTCTATCTTCCTCGGCAATGCCGATACCGTGATCCCGGACTTGAAAAACAATGCGATCGCTATCTTGCCACAAAATCAAACTAATCCCTGCTCCCGTGGGGGAATATTTAATCGCATTTAAGAGTAAATTACTTAAAATCGAGTAGAGCAGTTTCTCATCTAGATAAGGACGGATCATCAATCCCTGACTGACAAATTTAATCGGCGTATTATTTTTATTGATAAATTGAAAATCCTCGACTAAATTTAAACAAAAAGCTTCAATATCGAGCGGCTCTAGCCGACAACTGAGATTACCAGATTCTGCCCTTGTTAAAATTAAAATATCTGTTAAGAATTGATTCATTAGCTTGACAGAAGACTGGATTCTATATAGGTTTTTTCTGCTCGATTGATCTGCATCTTTTAAGCCATTTTCTAATAACTGCGAGGCAGAAAAAATCACGGTTAAAGGGGTTCTAAACTCATGAGATATCATTGAAAAAAGCTGAATTTTTAGATCGGAAAGTTCTTTTTCCTGTAGTAATAACCTGTGAATTTCATCACTTTTTTGTCGCCGTTTATCTTGCCAAAAAATCAAAAAATAAACTCCGCAAATAATCCCAAAACTGATAAAAGTTCCCAGTAAACCCAACAGAGAATTTTCGCGGATACTATCCCTAGAACTAGCGATGCTACTTCTTAAATTCCTTTTCTGACTAGCTTGTAAATAGGTAAGAAGATTTTGAAACTTATCCCGGATATCGACACTTTTAACCGTGATTGCATTTTGAGAAATATCATCGGATCGATCGGATTTATAGGTGGCGATCGATTGATTAAATAGAGCAATTCGCCGATACATTAAATCCCCGATCTCAGTCACCATTTCCTGCTCGAAATCTGTGCCGTTTTCTAATTGTTTAGCCAGGAGTTGCCAGTTAGATTTCATCAAAGCGATCGCCCGACGATGACGGCTTAATTCCCTAGGGCTGCCAGTTTTGATATAATCCCGTCTTCCCGATTCGGCCACCGCCATGTTAGCGTAAAGATTACTGAGATTATCGATGATCTCGTAGGTAACTTCCACCTCGGCAGCGCGCTGACGCAGGGCGAGGGTATTGCGATAGGAAACTAGGCTAATAGTTCCCATCAGTAAGACAGTTAGCCCGAAACCTCCTGCGATCCATTTTCCTTGTTTGAGCCAATTCATCAGGAGTTAACCGACGCTATTTCCAGCTTACTCTATCTAAATGGAGCAAGAGGACTCCCGTTAAATTTCTCCTTAATTAAAAATATACCAGAAATTAACGGGAGATGAATTGCCCCCAGAATCTAAACTAACGCGACAGTGTTTCCTAATAAGGAAAGGCTTGATTCTCAAGGTATGTATGAGCTTGACATATTTAAGCGGTAAGTGTTATACTGAAAAGATAGCACAGATGGGGTCAGGCTGATGTTAAATGTTTTAAAAGTGAGAATATACCCAAACAAAAAACAGGAACTAGCCTTAGCTAAAAACTTTGGTTGCGTCCGTTTTGTTTGGAATTACTACTTAAATAAAACTAACAATCAGTACCTAGAGACTGGTAAAGGAATGACCTACTGTGACATGGCAAAAGACCTTACCCAACTCAAGAAACAACTGGATTTTGAATGGTTAGCTGAGGCTACTGCCGCTACCTTGCAGCAATCATTGAAAAACTTAGAATCTGCTTTTAAGAACTTCTTCTCAAAAAGAACAAAATTCCCTAAATTTAAAAGTAAGCACAAAAAACAATCAATCCGTTATCCTGAAAGTTGTTCAATTAGAAATAAGGGAATTAAGCTACCTAAATTAGGGGTTGTAAAAGCTAAGATTTCTCAAGTAATAAATGGTAAGATTAAATCCGTAACTGTTTCTAAAACCAGTACAGATAAATATTTTGCTGCCATCTTGTTTGAGATGGATGACTCAACAACCATTGAAAAACTAAAAATATCAGGGATAGACCTAGGTTTATCTTCTTTGGTTACAGTTTTTGATGGTGAAACAACCTACAAG
>NZ_JADBSZ010000219.1:0-3781 GCF_020246425.1 Microcystis sp. M079S1 | reverse complement strand
TGTCAGTCTGTAGAGCGACCATAAGACCAGAACAGAGTAAATCTGTTAAGGCAGGTGCGGAACCCCGCAAGGGAAAGAAGCAGAAACCTAAATCGTGAGGTTTGGGAATCGCCGTCCGTTTTACGGCGGCGAGGATGTCAAACTGCACCCCTGAAACTGCAACTTCTAGATAAAAATGTTATCAAAAGACAAAAGCGGGTAATTCTGCCGCTACAATACGATAGCGAGTTGTCAAGAGAACAGTAAAAGAACTGCCAATTGGATCTAGATGCCTCAATATACTACTAAACAAGCAACGGAAAACCCTGTTGTGTCCGACCAGTCCGCCAATAATCCCTTTTCACTATTTGGTCAATTTTGGGAAAGCCTAAAAATTGTCGCTCAACCCTATTGGTATCCAACGGAGTTAAATGGACGCGCCTTTGGAGATGTGATCATTTCTTGGGGGATGTCAGCTTTGATCCTTTTAAGTATCTTGGCAACGGTGGGGGTAGAAGCTTTTAGTAGCTACTGGAATCGTTATGTACTCGACATTATTATTGAAGATAGAGATCTTTCTAAATATCTAAATACGCTTTGGTTATCCAGTTTGTTGATTATATTAACAACGGGGTTATTTGCTTTTTCTCAATTTATTCGTCGCAAAGTAGCCTTAGATTGGTATAAGTGGTTAACGAAACAAACCGTCAAAAAATATCTCAATTATCGCGCTTACTATAACATTGATTTTACCTCAGCTTTAAAAAATCCCGATCAAAGATTATCTCAAGAAATTGAACCAATTACGACCATGACCCTAAGGTTGTTAATTACCTTCGTGGAAAAAGGGTTACAAATGATTACTTTTGCGATTATTCTTTGGACAATTTCTCGGCAAATTGCGGTTTATCTAATAATTTATACGATCGCAGGAAATTTAATAGCAATTTATCTAACTCAAGAATTAAACAAGATTAATCAATCGGAGCTTAATAATAAAGCTGATTATAATTATGCTTTAACCCATGTGCGTAACCACGCCGAATCCATTGCTTTTTTTCAGGGAGAAGAGCAGGAAGAAAAAATCATTGAAGGCCGTTTTCAACGGGTTATTCAAAGCTCGGAAAAACTGATCAATTGGGAACGGTTTAATAATCTTTTTAATCGAGGTTATCAGTCAGCGATTAGTGTATTTTCAATGTTTATTTTGACCCCCATGTTTATTAAAAACGAAATCGATTATGGGGAAATAAGTCAAGCGAGTTTATGCTGTTTCCTTTTTTCTAATGCCTTGGGACAATTAATTACTGAATGGGGAACATCGGGTAAAGTTTCAAGTTATATTGAACGGTTAGCTACCTTGACAGATGCCTTAAAAGTTGCCAGTGAAGATCCGAAAAACTTAAGTCGTATTACCACCCTGGAAGATAATCGTCTAGCTTTTGAAAATTTTACCCTACAAACTCCCGATTATGAAAAGGTAATTGTGGAAAATTTATCGGTTTCTGTCCCTTTGGGAGAAAGCCTACTCATTATTGGCCCCAGTGGTCGAGGTAAAAGTTCCTTGTTACGAGCAATCGCCGGTTTATGGAAAGCAGGTAGCGGCCGTTTAGTGCGTCCTCCTTTAGCTAAAATGTTATTTTTACCCCAACGTCCTTATATTATCCTTGGCACTTTACGGCAGCAATTACTTTATCCCCATACCAATGAACAGGTGAGCGATGAAGAATTAGAAAATATCTTAAAAAAAGTCAACCTGCAACATTTATTAACTGACAAAAATACCTTAGATAAACAAGTCAATTGGGAACAGATTTTATCCCTCGGAGAACAGCAAAGACTAGCTTTTGCTCGACTATTAATCACTAAACCCACTTTTACTATCTTAGATGAAGCAACCAGCGCTTTAGATTTGACCAATGAAGCCAGCTTATATCAGCAATTACAGGAAAGTGAAACCACTTTTATTAGTGTTGGTCATCGGGAAAGTTTATTTAATTATCATCGATGGGTCTTAGAGTTAACAGAAAATTCCCATTGGCATCTGTCAACTGTAGAAGATTATCAGCGCAAAAAAGTGAATAACCTAGTGATGATGTCAAAAAAATCAGAAAATTTTTCGGCGGTAAAAATAGAGACTTTGTCTGAGGTTAAAACTGAGCATGATGCGGAAATTGCAGGAGTTTCTGAAATAGCCGAAGGTTTGTCCCATCAACAAATGCAGTCTCTAACTGATTATTCTTTAAGTAACGTCCGGAGTCGCGCCAGTTTAGGTAAAATTATTACTGCCAAAGATGGTTTTAATTATCGTTACGATAAAGACCCAAAAACCTTAAAATGGGTGAGAATATAGCTAATGGGGTGACAAACAGATTGAAAGTGAGACAGGGTATGAGGTGTGGGGGGTAGGGAAAATTTTTCAGACTTCCCCCTCTCAGGAGAACTAGAGAATGAGGTTTTTGCTGGGTAAGTTGATTAACAAGCTACTAACTGATAACTGATAACTGATAACTGGTATAGGAATTTTATCAAATGAAAGCACTGGAAAAACTTGTGACGAAACGATTATATTTAGTTCCCTTAAAGCTTGAACTTCTGAAAGCGGCAATCATAAGTATCGATGAATTAACAACAATTTTGGGTGTAAAAGTTGCTGCTGAATGGGCTGATCAAGAGTTTATTCAAGCTTTCCCTGATATTGCGAATATTTTGCTGCAATTCCCCTTACAAAATGAGTGGGGGTGGGGGAGTTTAATTATTCATCAAACAGAAAATACCCTTATTGGTCATGTGATGATCAAAATTATTCCTGATGTCACAGGTTTACCCACAGATGCTGTAGAAATTGGCTATCAAGTAGCGCCGTTATATCGACGACAAGGCTACGCATCTGAGGCGACAAAAGCAATGACGGACTGGACACTTTCTCAACCTGGTATGCAAACAGTGACCGCTGGCTGCGCTCCCGATAATATAGCTTCAAAGCGAGTTTTAGAAAAAATAGGCATGGATCTGATAGAAGCACGAGAGAAAGTCTTGGTCTGGAAATTAAGTAGATCGAAAAGTTTTTCTTAACCCTTATCAGGTATTTCAGAAATTTAAAAGGGGTGCGTTACGACGGATTCTTAATTCTGGTTTTTGTCAAAGATTATTATCGCCTAACACATCCTACAAGCTGATAGATAATGGCTTGAAAAGTCAGGTTAAGAACATCTCAATCAGGCTTGACAGAAGGCATTGAGAACCGTCATCATGTAATTATTGTTCATGGCAGCTTGTTTCCTTTTTTGGCGAAGGCTACGTTTGCTTTTGCCTTAGTAAGCTAAACGGCTTTTACTTCGGATCACCGATATAGACTCCAAAAGGGTTATAGCTGTTGGATCATGCAGGTTAAGCGCCGTTTAGCTGATGGATTTTATATGACTGAAATCCCGACCAACCAGTCCAACTTAGTGATTTTAGGAGTCTCATCAATGACGGAAACTACTGAAACGGCCATTCCCAATGATTTTCTGGGAATTAATCCCACAGAAATCAACAAAAAACTTGTCTCCTGGGGAATTTCTCTTGATGAAGTTGTTCAAAAACTTGCTTCTCTGGGACTCCCCGGCATTATTTTCATTATTGCTGCTGCCGCATCCGGTGGTACTGCCTATCCTGCGATTTACGCACTTTTTGGGTTAGGCGGTCCGCTGGGACTAATTGGTGGACTTGGGGTCTTAGGCATCTCTACCATTATTGGTGACATTGTTACGGGTTATGGCATTGAGGCACTGCTTAAAACGGTCTATCTCAAACGTCG
>NZ_JADBSZ010000218.1:0-8627 GCF_020246425.1 Microcystis sp. M079S1 | reverse complement strand
CGATAGTAACATATATTGCCGTCTTACTCAAGTCAAATACTCACCTTACTCGCGCTCCCATCGGTGACACTTATAGCGGTATTCAGAGTCATGAGGTACGCCAATTTTCTTCCCTGTTCTCCGCTCCCCATTCCTAATTCAAAAGCGATAACTTCTGTCCCTCACCAGATATGATAATTGCGATAAAATACTCTGACTCTGTATTTGCCGGTTTATGAGTTGACGAGGATTTCAGCGATTGCCTGGGAGATGGGAAAATAAGGAGGATAAAGTTCTAGCCAGAAAAACTCACCAACGGGATTAATTTCTAAAAAGATATAACGTTCATCTGGTGTGACAATCATATCAATTGCGCCATAATTAAGACCGAAATATTTCACTAATTCTAGTAGTTGCTTTTCAATATTTTTCGGTAAATCGTAGGGTTGCCATTGTTGATGTAGCGCTCTTCCCTCTTTTCGCCAATCGTAGATAGCGCCGTCTAATTGTTGGGAATTAATCGCCGCCGTAAATATTTGTTCACCGACAATAGTGATGCGTAATTCCAAAGCTTTAGGAATGTTTTCCTGAAAAGTCATTGGACAAAATTGCAAACCTTCCAAATTATCTAGGTCTTCCTTAGTAACAGGACTGGTAAAAACAACCATTTCCTCTTGCTTGTCTCCATAAATAGCAAATTGAGAAAGCATTTTAGTCACAATTCCTGTTGCTTCAAACTCCTGAGCAAATTGCTTGACAGCTTCAGGATTATTAGAAGTTAAAGTCCCCGGAATTAATAAACCTAATTGTCGCGCTACTTGTAACTGCAATTGTTTATGATTGGCATGATCTACCTTAGCAATTGGATCAAGATGAAAGCCAGATAAACTAGCAATCATTCCTCGAATACTTAACCGACATTCCTTAAGAGAAGCTTCGCGAAATTGACTATCCATCCCATCGGGTAATTTTAGTCCGTATCTCATGCGTCGATACCAGACAGAAGAAACTTCTTTTAGCTCTAATTTTTGGTCTCCATCGGTAATAATTCCGCCTTTTTGACCGCCTGAGTAAAGATCAACTTTCACCTCTGTAGGGAAGCGATCGGTATCAAAACGGAAGGCTTTTTTCCCCATCGTTTCTATGGCTTTGATTACCAGAGGAATACTTTCATTATCGTGGCTAAAAGTAACAATTAAAACGGTCATAGATTTCCTTGATGATTTGGGATTGAGAATCCTGATTAGATTTTGGATTGAGAATCTTGATAATCCTAAAATCCTCAAAATCCTGATTAGGTTTTGGTTTGATTTTTAGCATACTAAAAAATCAGCGATTGCATTAGAAATAGGTAAATCTAAATCCCGTTCTAACATTCCCC
The DNA here is from genome assembly GCF_020246425.1 of Microcystis sp. M079S1. Taxonomy (NCBI): domain Bacteria; kingdom Bacillati; phylum Cyanobacteriota; class Cyanophyceae; order Chroococcales; family Microcystaceae; genus Microcystis; species Microcystis sp. M079S1. Next base: position 7,267 of record NZ_JADBSZ010000218.1, on the reverse strand, counting down.
ACTCACCACCCGGATTAACTTCTAAAAAAACGTATTCTCCCCCTGGAGTTAAGATAAAATCAAACGCCCCAAAATTCAACCCTAAATTAGCCATAAAAATCTGAAGTTGCTGCAATAGTGAATCGGGTAAAGTATGATGTTGCCAAGCACCCGGATCAATACCCGGTCTTCGCCAATCTACGGCAGAATTATTATACTGAGAAGATTCTAAAGCTCCCACAAATGTCTGTCCATTAACCACGACAACTCTCAATTCTAATTGTTTGGGAATTTCCGCTTGAAAAACCATAGGACAATAACGTAAAGATTCCGCTTCCTCAAGGTCTTCTGCTTTCACCCTACTGGTATAAAGAAAAAATTCCGGCGACTCCATACTGCGGGCGATCGCAGTTAACAATTTACTCACCATTCGTCCCTGAACCTGGGAAAAAAACTCCCGGGCAGCATCGGGATTATTGGTAACTAAGGTAGGGGGAATAATTAAGCCAACTTCTGAGGCCAAACGAAGTTGTAATAACTTATTTTTAGCCTTCTCAATTTGCGCTAAATTATCTAACCAACGCGCTGACCTTAAACTATCCCAAAAACCAGCCAAAGTCGTCTGGGATTCTCGCACACAAGCCTCCCGAAACTGAGGATCTAAATCCCCTGTTAGTTCAGGCTGCCAAATACGTCTTGTCCAAACAGATTGCACCTGTTGACTATCAATAGATTGATGGTTATAGGTTAATTGATAAAAACTTTTTTTACCATTAAATTGGGCTGCTAATTGAACCTCTAAGGGAAATTTATCGGTATCTAAGCGAAAAGGTGTGGCTCCTTTTTTTTCTATCGCCTCAGCCACGCGGTCAATCGTGAAAAAATCGCCGCTATGGGTCAACAATAAAACAACTTTAGGCGATTCTTTCATGTCAATTGCAAATCTCTATATTTTAACCCATTTTAAGGCTTTTGGGCTGGTATTTATTGGCCAGAATCTCAATAAAAGGCGGCAAAAATTGCTGCTTTTGCTTAACTAATTGCAGTATTGGTTTTTTGTTGAGTAATTACTAAATTTAGTTGACAGCACTTCTCAGTATCTCAACGTGCAGTTTTTTGGCTGCGAGCCTTGCTTAGTGGCTCCTTTAGCTTTTTGTCTGTACGGTGTAATCAAGAAAAGTGCTGCAATTACTCATGTAACCTGAGTTTAAAAGTCTTCCCAGTCAGAAGGGTATTTGAGTGTTTGACGTCCTTCCTCAGGAGACTTGATGGAAGATTCCTCTTTGCTTACGGACAAGAAACGAGCAAAGAAAGGAAGTGCTTTACCTTGTTTATCGTTGGGATATGCCATAGTTATTCCTCTGGTAATTTCGAGTGAATAGGTTTAATCACTCAGATAAAAACAACCACCTGTACTTACCCCTGAAAGCTTTGCTGTGCATGGCTTTCAGAATTGGGATTGTGCAAATAATTTGCTTTTATTTGGGTGATGGAGGTCATAATAACCACTAATCTGGCAAATGTCAAGCACTTAAGAACAATTTCTGCTAAATCCGACATTCAGCACATCTTCATATACTTTTATATATTTTTACATTCCCCAAGATGTTTTAACGAAAAACCTTGATTGTAGAAACTACTATTGAGAACATTTTCAATAATTGATTTTTTCTGAGAAAAAAATTTACAATTCTTCACCTTGATCAAAATCCATCATTGTAGCTATAATCCTTACTGGACAAGGATTGTAAGCAATATATTGGTAAAAATTATTAATTGAATGTTAAGAAGCGCGGAAAGTGGGATTTAATACTCCACACTTAAAACTCAAATCTGATAACTGATAACTGATAACTGATAACTGATAGCTGCACGATTAATTAGTACAAACGCTTACGGGGGCGATAATTAGCCACGGATTCCACTAAACCCAAGGCGATAAAATTGGTTAATAAAGATGAACGTCCATAACTTAACCAGGGTAAAGGAATCCCTGTAATCGGGGCTAATCCCACGGTCATGCTAATATTAAGAATTGCCTGAAAAGCGATCATCGAGAGAACACCGATCGCTATTAAAGAACCAAAGTTTTCTTTGGCAGTATTAGCAATGACTAACAAACGCCAACAAACTAACCAGAAAGCTATTAAAACTAGAATACTGCCGACAAAACCGAATTCTTCCCCGACTACGGAGAAGATAAAATCGGTGTGTTGTTCGGGAATAAAATTTAATTGGGTTTGGGTGCCTTGGTGTAATCCCCGTCCCAATAATTCTCCCGATCCGATGGCAATGCGGGATTGAATTAATTGATAACCTCCCCCCAAAGGATTCTTTTCTGGGTGAAGAAATAGGGTTAAACGATCTTTTTGATATTCTTTTAATAAACCCCAAAAAACCTCGCCTAATTTACCCACCGCCAGATTAGTTGCCACCACGATGAAGGTGGATAAAAAACGGTAGGGAAGGGTAAACCAAGCAAGTACACCGATGATAATTGCTAAAACAATCCAAGCAGGAAAAAGTAAATTAAACAGAAAAACCGATGCGAGGGGAGATAAGAGGATAATCATCCAAGGTAGTTTCGCATTAGCCCAGTAAATCATGCCTAGGGTAATTGCACCAAAGACTAATCCCGTCCCCAGGTCCGGCTGCGCCATAATTAACACCCAGGGGATGGCAGTGACGACAAAGACACGAGCGATCGCAAAAAGATTATCGGCGGGACGATGATGTAGGAGGGCTGCTAGGGTGATAATTAAACCTACCTTGGCAAATTCCGACGGTTGCACGTTAAAACTGCCGATATTAATCCAACTTTGCGCCCCATTCGCCGTCACCCCTAGGACAATTACCGCAATTAGGGAGAGATTAGTGAGAAGATAGGTTAACCAGTGCCATTTCAGCAGACTTTCGTAACGACAACGGGCCAGAAATAAAGCGATCGCCACTCCCACGCATCCGAATAACCAGTGTTGCCACCAATCGAGAGCAGTGGTATGTCTTTCGGCACTACGAATCATTAAACCACCGAAAACGGTTAAACCCGTCACCAAAACGAACAAAAGCCAATCAATTTGGGCTATATCCCGGAAAATGAAGCTAAACCGCTCACTAAAACCCCTTAGTTTCCTACTAATAAGGGACTGTCTTCTCACCATTTCTCTCCCCAAATTTACTAACTATAGGCTGCCACGGATACTTTCGCCGCCACCTGACGAGCGATCGCTATCAGGGCTTTAGCTGAGGCCGATTCCGGTTGCCCCAAAACTACTGGTACACCAGTATCACCGCCCTCCCGGAGGGATATCTCCAGAGGCACACATCCCAGTAAAGGAATGCCCAATTCTTGCGAGGTTTTTTCCCCACCACCGGACCCAAATAGATCATAGGAGCGATCGGGCTGATCGGGAGGGATAAAATAACTCATATTTTCCACGATACCCAAAACCCGCGCCCCTAGCTGTTGGAACATTTTTAAACCCCGGCGAGCATCAATTAAAGAAACCGTCTGGGGAGTGGTGACAATCACCGCACCCGCCAAGGGGACCGATTGAATTAAAGTTAATTGTGCATCCCCGGTACCGGGAGGCATATCGACGATTAAATAGTCTAAATCGCCCCAATTGACTTGATAGAGAAACTGACGGATAATGCCGTTTAACATCGGACCGCGCCAGATTACCGGTTGATCGGGGTTGATCAAAAAGCCCATGGAAACCATTTTGATGCCATGGTTGAAAGCGGGTTCCAATATCTCGCCATTTGCGCCCTGTACCGTCACTTGTGCGTCATTTAAGCCCAACATTGTCGGGGCGTTGGGGCCGTAGATGTCCGCGTCTAATAGCCCCACTTTTGCCCCTAAATGAGCCAAGGCGACGGCGATATTGACAGCCACGGTACTTTTTCCCACACCGCCCTTACCACTGGAAACGGCGATAATATTTTTAACCCCCTCCACGCCTTGGCGATCGGGTAAAGCTTTTTGTTGCGGGGTTTCGGCAGTTACTGCCACAGCGACACTTTCCACACCGGGCAGCTGTTTAACGGCTTTTTGGCAGTCTTCCACGATAAATTCGCGCAAAGGACAGGCAGGAGTCGTCAAAACTAGGGTAAAGCTAACTTTTCCGCCATCGATCGCCACATTGCGGATCATGTTCAATTCCACTAGGCTTTTTTGCAGTTCTGGATCTTGAACGGGACGTAATACTTCTAAAATCGATGCGGTATCAAGGGGCATGGTTTCAGTGTCTCTAGTCAAGTATTGTTCTTATGGTTATTTATCTTAACCTTGATATTTCTACTTATGACCTAAGAGAGATGCTCCCGTATTTTCTTAAATGTACAGTGGGATCGTCTGGGAGTAAGTCACTTTTGCGAGTGCATAAATTTGACACTCGTGGGACAAGTCACTGAACACCTAAGACAAGATTGTTGACTTCAAACAAAGGGAAAAAAGATGTTAAAAATTACTGCGGATCTATATTCTGGACGAGCGAATCCAGAGTGGATTATCAGCGATGAACAGGAAATTCGCGCTACCCTGCGGGAAATTGCTAATAATGCTAGTGTCATCGCTAAATCGGCACCAGCCAACGCTGGTCTAGGATTACGGGGATTTTTAGTAGAACCCCTCAACGATGAGGTAGGCCGCAATTACAATCTGCCAGAGAGTATTTATCTAGCGGCTGGACAGTATGCTACCAGTTCTAAAGCCAATGCTATTGCCGAAAGACTGGTCGGTTTAATCAATAGTGCTGAAATAACCACCAGAATGACCCCTGAAGAAGAAGCTCTATCTTTAGATGCAGATCTACAGGGGTTTTTGCAGGAACAATTATATGTAGGTGAGCGCTTGACGCTCCTCGATACGGAAGGATTAGAATTATCCCCCGAAACTGTCGAAATTCCCCTCGAAACCCCCAAGGCCGCCTGCCAATACGAATTGGGAGCTTATAATCCCAATTTCTGGAACAACAACGCAACTATCCTGCGGAACAATAAGGGACTTGCGTATTAATAAATTACCATCTAGACTGTCGCTACTACCAAATGAAAATGAGGAGGAGGAAAAATGGGGTATTTAGAGCCGGTTGATACAACTATAAGCATTATCGAACGAGTAGGTCTCCTGGATAAGTTGCTACTAAAGTTCATCAGCAGTTCAAAAAAGGCTTGGCAGAGTTTGGCAGAAGCTCTAAATGAGATAGAGAAGAGTACGACCGCCCTTCGAGATGCATTACTTGCCGTAAGCAACATCTCAGTTGTAGAGCCTGTCACCAGCGACGTGGCAAAAGAGTTAGATAACCTTGCTTCTGGTGTATTGGAGATTTCTGTACAAAAGGCTAAGGGAAGTTGTCATCGGATCGGGGAGATCTATGATACTTATCTTTCAGGGATTCTGAGTAACTTTGTCCAGAGCAAGTTCTTAAACTCAACTGAAGTGGGCGAACTTGAGGGGTTGTTCTACGATCTTTCCAAATCTGATGCATCATTCCTTGAAATCGCCCAAATCATCTCTGGTAGATTACGGGAGGTTTCAGAAAGTATCCGCACCCATCTTGAAAATAAAGATTCCTTGAAGGCAAAGGAGATCATTTCCGCTCTCCATAACGAATCCATAGAGAAAGCTAAACGGCTCAATGCAGTTCTCGTGAAGATGATCGAACTACAAGGTGAGTTTGCGAAAAAGTCCGGTTCCATATAGTCGGTCGGACATATCAAAACATAGCCAGCGCATGATGTGTACGCGAGGCGGAGTTGGACAATAATCGAGATATGAAACAATTTTTTGCAAAGTTGTTGAATTAACGTGAAATTTTGCCATATAGGTGGAAATCTATGGGCGTTTTAGATTTTGGCGAAAATCAGATCATATATCGTGTATACCGACGAGATAAGGGACTTGCGCTTTGATAATGTACCTTTTGGGCGAACGCAGTTCGCCCCTACATTGTGGACAAAATCCGTTACTGTCGGGGCGCCAGGAACCTGCGCCCTCCGCTCGCTCAGGTTTGCTGATCACCCTAAGGGACTTGCGCTTTGATAATGTACCATCTGGCTGGTCTGGTTCTTCTACAGAGCGATTTTCTGGCTGGGATATTATTCCTACGCAAGTCCCTAAGTAGGGGGAGAGCCTTCGAGAGCCCCCGCAGCTAAGGGACTTGCGCTTTGATCATATGCCATCTGGCTGGTCTGATTCTTCTACAGAGCGATTTTCTGGCTGGTATATTATTCCCACGCAAGTCCCTAACTGCTACAACTACGCCAGTAACAAACGCACCGATACCTTTGCCCAACCCGGACGCGGTTGTGGTAATATCTACCGCTCGCTCACCTGTGCGGAAGTGACCCGAGCTTCCCTGTGTGATGGCTTACACGTGCGCTATAATTGTTTCCCCGCCTCCGAAGCCCCTCGCTATCTGGTGGCCCTAGTTATAGCTCCAGGAAGAGATTTCCACTGGTATCGACTGAATAAAGAGGGTTTCTGGAGTCATAAACCCGGTTCCACGCCGGTCAGAAATGTTGATAAGCTTTTACGCATTTAAGTTACATTGACAGCATTACCCTTATTTTTAAGTTTTCTACTCCATTTAATAATCAATCCCCCTTCATTTAAAAGCTGATTGACTACTTTTTCTAGTTCTTCTTTATTTTCAAATTCTCGATTAGCTATGTATTCTTTAGCGGAATGCCACACTAATTCTATTAGGTTGTAATCTGGACTATAAGCTGGTAAAAGCTCTAGCCTAATATTGGGCAACTCTTTTTCCACTTGCTCAATAACATCTTTCTTTTTGTGATAACTAGCATTGTCTAATATAATGATAATCTTTAGTCCTTTTTCTGGAAAATATTCGGGCAGATTTCCCAAGTTTATCCATTCTTGACGAATTTCTTCATGAAGTTTCTTTAATTGTTCATGGAAAGTTTCTGAATTTCCTTTTTTGATCATAAAACAGACTCGTTTTTTGTCATTATATCTTAAGGCTCCCATCACATTCACCCTTCCTCTTTTTCTTTGCCCGTTCACTTTTTTTCGCTTTCCTTTTTTTGTCCAAGCTCTCCTTCTTATTACTCTCAAACTAAATCCACATTCATGAGGGGAACCCTGTGGCGAACCTGCGTCGCCACCTTGAAAGCCCCGTCCCAAAACCATACCTGGATTGACTCTGGCTTTTCTTTAGCCAACCTTAAATATTCATCTAATTTTTCTTTAAATGCTTTTCTTAATTTCTTGTCTTGCTTATCTTCTAGACTATATTTCGCCCAGATATACACATACTTT